>JAAYMP010000027.1 GCA_012521315.1 Bacillota bacterium | reverse complement strand
TGGGGAGGAGCGGGCTCGAACCGCTGGCCTCTACGATGTCAACGTAGCGCTCTAACCAACTGGGCTACCCCCCCAAAGCAAAACTAATAATAACACAAAACCGCCCTTAAGTCAAGAGTTCGTCCTTTTCTCGACCATAAAATAAAGTGGCGCAAAAAAACAACCCCGGTCAATCCTTGATTAACCGGGGTTTGCACCCTTAAGTTATTTACCTGTGGCCACCGGATATTTTCCCCGTTTGGTATAGTGGGTATGGAGTAGATGATGGCTCTTTTTCCCCAGTGGTTTACCCAGGAACTCTTCGTACAGGGTTTTGACAGCCGGGTTTTCGTGGGATTTCCGCAGCGGTAAACTCCGGTCGGCTTCGTAGATCGCTTCAATCCGTTTTTCCCGGATCGCATTGGTCGTCCCGATCGGTTGACCGCCACCGCCGATACAACCACCGGGACAGCACATAATCTCGATAAATTGGTAATCCGCTTTCCCGGCTTTAATCAACTCCATCAATTTACGGGCGTTGGCCAACCCGTTGGCCACGGCTACTTTAATCTTTCTTCCCTTCAAATCAACTTCCGCTTCTTTGATCCCTTCAATACCGCGCACGGCGGTAAAGTCCACGGACGGCAGGGGCTCTTTGGTGACCACTTCGTAAACGGTCCGGAGAGCGGCTTCCATCACGCCCCCGCTGGCCCCGAAGATCACACCGGCACCGGTCGTAATCCCGAAGGGATCGTCAAAGCTTTCTTCGGGCAACTGGTTAAAGTCGATCCCGGCCTGCCGGAGCATTTTCCCCAATTCACGGGTGGTCAAAACGGCATCCACATCAGGGTAACCGGAGGCGGACATCTCCGGGCGGCCGCACTCAAATTTCTTGGCGGTACAAGGCATGATCGAGACCACATAAATATTCTTCGGATCGATCCCGGTTTTCTCCGCATAATAGGTCTTCGCGAGCGCGCCAAACATCTGCTGGGGCGATTTGCAAGTCGAAAGGTGGTCCAAATACTCGGGGTAAAAGTGCTCGATGTATTTGATCCAACCCGGACTACAGGAAGTAATCATCGGGAGGGTCCCACCGTTGTTCAAGCGTTCAATCAGCTCGTGTCCTTCTTCCATAATCGTTAAATCGGCGGTAAAATCGGTATCAAAGACACGGTCAAAGCCCAAACGTCGTAAGGCGGCCACCAGTTTGCCGGTGGTAACCTGGGCCGGTTCCAGACCAAACTCTTCGCCAATGGAGACCCGGATCGCCGGCGCGGTTTGGACCACCACATGTTTCTCTGGATCCGCCAGCGCCGCCCAGACCCGTTCCGTATGATCCTGCTCGTAAATGGCCCCCACCGGACAGACCAAGGAGCACTGTCCGCAGAGGACGCAAGCGGCATCGTTCAAGTCCACGCCGCCGGACGGAAGGATTTGGGTTTTCATCCCCCGGTTGGCCGGGCCAATCGCCCCCACCCCTTGCACCTCATGACAGACTTCCACACACCGCCGGCAAAGAATACATTTATCCGGGTCGCGAACAAGCGCGGGTGTTGACTCGTCCTTTGGATGTTCCAACTCTTTTCTCGCCGGAAAATGCTGCGCCCTGATCCCCAGTTGGTCGGCTAAAGCCTGTAATTCACAGCGTTGGTTGCGGACACAATTCAGACAATCCTGGGGGTGGTTGGATAAGAGAAGCTCCAAATTCATTTTGCGCGCTTGGCGCACCATGGGCGAATTGGTAACAATCACCATGCCGTCGGTAACCGGTTGCGAACAAGCCGTTTGGAGGGTGCGTGCCCCCGCCACTTCCACCACACAAATCCGGCACATGGCGCTAACTTTTAAATCTTCATGGTGACAAAGGGTTGGGATCTTGATCCCGGCTTTCTTGGCTGCTTCCAAAATGGTGCTACCCTTTGGCACCTCCACTTTTTGACCATCCACGGTTACACTTACCATCACCAAGTTTTTTCACTTCCTTTCGGCAATTTCAACCGCATCCAATTGTCTGGCCTCTTTATCACCGTTGCCCCGTCGCAATTACTATACAATAAGAAATAAATAACATAACACCAGGCTTATGCTATTTACCGACCGATTACCCATTCGTCGATGATGCTGTTATTCACCAGATGTTTCGCCACGATCTGCCGGGCTTTCTCGGCCGAAATTTTCCCATATACAATCCGGGGTTGATCCGGGATCTCCACTTCAACGATGGGTTCCTGTTCGCAAAGGCCTAAGCATCCGGTCGGCGTCACCACAATCCCAGTGAGATTGCGTTTGTTAAGCTCGTCAAGGATCGCCTTCATAGTGTCGCGGGCCCCGGCAGCAATCCCGCAGGTACCCATCCCCACGATTACTCTGGTTTGCGGTTTCTCTTCCCGTAATTCGGTTAGACGTCGCGCCTGGTCCCGGATTTTCTCCAATTCCGCCAGCGATGTCATGTCCTTTCCTCCTTCATGAAGATTGATCCGAATTTCACAATTTTCCGGTTCATTCAAATTATATCCGGGGTTATCAGAGATGTCAATCCTCGATCCAAATTGTTAAAATTGATTGATCGCCTTCACGATCTGATTGATAATGTTAAGAGCGGCATTAATCTGCGCTTTCGTCACATCTTTATGGGTGACAAAGCGGATCTCCGTGGGCGAGGTCGGGTTGGCCAGAACGCCATGCTGGGCAAGGAGCGCGGAAAACCGCTGGGCGGAGATGCCGAGCTTGGCCACAGAACAGATTAAGATATTGGTGGGAAAAGCGGCGGGATCAATTGTCAGCCCGGGTATATTGGCCAATCCTTCGGCCAGCAGCCGGGCGTGGACATGATCCTCCGCCAACCGGTCAACCATCTGTTCCAAGGCGACAATCCCAGCCGCCGCCAAAATTCCGGCCTGGCGCAATCCTCCCCCCAACACTTTCCGGACTTTACGCGCCTTGTCGATAAACTCTTTCTTCCCGGCCACCAGCGAGCCGACCGGCGCGCCCAATCCTTTCGAAAGACAAAACATCACCGAGTCAACGGGCGCGGTTAACGCGCGCACATCGACGCCCAAGGCGATAGCCGCGTTAAAGATGCGCGCGCCATCCAGGTGAACCGGGATCCCCCGCTCATGAGCCACCTGGACCATTAAACGGGTCTGTTCGGCGGTGAGCACCGCCCCGCCTGCCCGGTTATGGGTGTTTTCCAAGCAGAGCAATCCGGTCCGGGGAAAATGAAGATCGTCCGGCCGGATCGCCGCGGCAATCTGTTCCGGATCCATAAAGCCCTTCCGCCCGGGGATGGTCCGGGTTTGGACCCCAGAAAGAAGGGCCAGACCCCCTACTTCATAATAGAAGATATGGGACTCCGCCTCCAGGATCACTTCATCTCCCCGCCGCGTATGGGCCATCGCGGCCACTTGATTACCCATGGTACCGCTGGTCACAAAAAGCGCAGCCTCTTTCCCGATCTTTTCCGCGGCGATCGCTTCCAATCGCCGCATTGTCGGGTCTTCGCCGTAGACATCATCCCCCACTTCCGCAGCGGCCATTGCTTTGCGCATTTCGGCCGTTGGTTTGGTCACCGTATCGCTTCGTAAATCAATCAGTTCTGCCATGAAAATACTCCTTTCTATGGTTAGGTGTTTTGTGTTTTATGCCACTGGGTAACAGCGGGAAAGATGGTCTTTCTTCGTTTCCCATATTTCCTTCAATCCTTGTCCACTGCGGGGATCCACCCAGGCGGGGACCAATTCCAAAAGAGGCCGGATGACGAAGGATCGTTCCAGTAACCGGGGGTGGGGTATAGTCAAAAGATCAGAGGTCATGACCCAAGACCCATAGAAGAGGAGATCCAAGTCAAGGGGCCGGGGGCCGAAGCGCGGGCCCGCCGTACGGCCGGCCGCCTTTTCCAGCATTTTAAATTTATGCAGCAAGGCCAAAGGCAGCTCCGGCGTTTCGCCGACACCGACTTGATTTAAAAACCAAGGTTGATCCAGGTAACCAACGGGTTCGCTCTCGTAGACCCGGGAAAAAACGACGTTTTTCAGGAGAGCGGTCAATTCCGCCCGGGCTGTCCGTAAATGCCCCTCCCGGTCGCCCATGTTTGTTCCTAAAGCTACGGCAATAAGCGGCAACTTCCTGGCCCTTTCTTCTCTGATTTAGTGGTTATGATCTGCGGAGTGAATGATCGCGTCGGTCATGCGGGCCACCCGGACCATTGCTTCCACATCGTGGACACGGATCAGATGGGCCCCGCGGGCAATCCCCAGCGCGACCGTGGCGGCCGTCCCCTCCAAACGCTGGTCCACCGGCAAATCCAGCACATGGCCGATCACCGACTTCCTGGAGGTTCCCAGCATAATCGGCGCCCCCAACGCCTTCAACTCATCCAAACGGTTAAGGACAGTCAAGTTTTGCGCGGGCGTCTTGCCAAACCCAATGCCCGGATCGATAATGACCTTCTCCCGCGGCAAACCTTGGGCCACGGCCAGATCGATACTTTTTTGCAGAAAAGCGGCAATCTCTCCCATGAGATCCGTATATTCCGGCGTGGTTTTATTGTGCATCGCAATCACCGGCACTTGGGCGTCCACGGCTACTTTGACCATGGCGGGATCCTTTTGTAAGCCCCAGATATCATTGATCAGATCCGCTCCGGCCGCGAGGGCCGCTTTCGCCACCGCCGGCTTATAGGTATCTACCGAGAGGGGGAGCGGGATTTTCCGGGCCAGGATCTCCAGGACCGGAAGGATCCGTCTCTTCTCCTCTTCCGCGCTAATTTCCGTATAACCCGGCCGCGTTGACTGGCCGCCGATATCCAAGAGGTCGGCCCCGGCTTCAAGAAATGCTTCGGCCTGACGCAAGACTTTGGTCAGGAGCTGATCCTCACCAAATACCCCGTCGCCAGAGAAGGAATCGGGGGTGAGATTGATAATCCCCATGATATAAGTCTTTTTTCCCCATTCAAAATGCCGGTCTTTAATCGTCAAGGGGACGGGTCCGGCTTCAATGTTGGTCAGAAGGCGGTTTAAATCCTGCGCCAGGGCGGAGAGGCCAAAAGGTTGCCGGGGCAGCAATTCCAACAAACGACGGTACTGGGTACGGGTGCCCATGATAATGGCCTCCCCCTCCCCGGCTTGTAAATAAGCCATCTCTTTGCCCAGGGCGACTTCACCCCCTTTGGCCAGCATCTCTTGTTTTAAAATATTTGCCGCCGGGACAGAGATATTGCTCACTTTAACAATCAGGAACTCTGCCTTGCCAATCATCAGTTCCAAACCTTCGGGCGTGACCCCGATGCGGTTCATCTCTTGCCGGATCGCCGCCGGTTGACTGGCGGAGAGCAACCGTAGTGCGAATGCCATCCTGCCTTTCCTTCCTCTTCACCTAACTGTTTTTACTTTGTACAACTATTTTCGCTCTGTATCATGGGTTAACTTTCAATATTTCGTTGTCGACCCGGTAGATCCTCCCTTTATTATGCGCACATGAAAAAAATGGCCTGGCGGCCATTGTTAATTTATAAAAAAATCAAACCTGTTCATGGAGGAGTTCGCGAAGCCGGCAAAGGGCGGCCTTTTCCAGGCGGCTGATCTGGACTTGCGAGACCCCGAACTTCTCTGCCAACTCACGTTGGGTCTTTTCTCCGAAAAACCGCTCTTCAATAATCATTCTCAATCTCGGTTCCAACTGGTGGAGGGCTTGCCGGAGGGCAAAGTCTTCGACCAATTCTTCTTCAACCTCGGTTCCGACCTGGTCTTCAAGGGTTAAGGCCGTTCCGTCTTCTTCGTAAACCACCTCTTGCAGGGAAGAAAGGGGTTTGCTGACTTCGAGGGCGGTCGCAATCTCTTCCCGGCTCAAGGCGGTAAGCTCGGCCAATTCCGCAAGGGTCGGCTCTTTTCCATGGGTGGTAATAAAATCGGACCGCGCCCGCATCACCCTTTGGGCCAGTTCCTTCTCGCCCCGGCTCACCTTGATCAGACCGTCGGTCCGGAGGTATTGCTTGATCTCGCCGATGATCAAAGGAACGGCGTAAGTGGAAAATTTGACTTCCAGTTCCGGATTGAAACGTTCAACCGCTTTCATTAACCCCAGTGCACCGATTTGGACCAGATCATCGTATTCAACGCCACGCCCCGTAAAACGGCCCACGATACTTTTGACCAGACCCAAGTTGCGCTCGACCAGGACCGTCTTGGCCTGTTCATTCCCAGCCGCAACTTCATTGAGCAAAGCACGGGTCTCCTCTTGGGACAACCGGTCGGTGTTGGCTTGACTGTCATTGACAATCATGGCTGTTGTTTTTACTCCGTTCGGGTTTCTTCACCATTAAAACTTTTGTCCCTTGATTGGGCTGGGATTCAATGGTCATTTCGTCCATAAACGATTCCATAAAGACCAGCCCCAACCCCATGCGTTCCGGGTCCGAAGAATAGGCCGGTGTCTTGGCCAGATCCAGATCCGCAATGCCGCACCCTTCGTCGATGACCTTAATCATCAGGGTATCATCACTAATCTTTAATTCCAAGCGAACCTCTCCCGGGTGGTCCGGATAGGCATGGATCACACAGTTGGAGACCGCTTCGGATGTGGCGACCCGGATTTCCTCCAGCTCATTAAGGGTAAAATCAAGCTGCGCGGCAAAAGAAGCAACAATCACGCGGGAAAGACTGACATTATCGGGTAAGCTGGGGAAAGAGATGTTCAAATAATTTTCCTTCATTCCCTGGCCAGCCTCCTTAATCTATATTTTGGGCTTCCTCGAGGGAAGAACAGATGGTCATGACTTTTAACAGACCCGACAGTTCAAAAAGGCGTTGGAGATGAAGGGGGACATTAACCGCCGTCAGTCTCCCGTTCCTTTGCGCAATGGATTTATAGCGTCCCAGAATCGCCCCCAAGCCGGAACTATCAACGAAGTTTGTCTCTTTTAAATCCAGGATCAAATGCTTTATTTCCTGGTCATTTCCTAACTCCTCTTCAATACGGCTCCGAAAAGTCGGGGAGGTTGAAAGATCGAGTTCCCCGGAGACCTGAACAGTTAAAACCCGACCGTTCCGTTTTAATTCCAAATTCAAACTGGAATCCCCCCTATTCATGCATGATTCTCAAGCCATTTTTCGGCATCTAAAAGGATTTTCCTGCCAGAGAAAAGGATCAATTTTCCAGAAATTGCGGAAACCTGCCGGCAAACCGTTCAAAAAAACCACAAAAAATACCGGCTGTAAGCCGGTACAAACAATAAAACCGCCCGCAGGCGGTTTTCGGGTGATGGGTGGGTCGGGTTTAGCGGAAAAATCCTTCGATCATACTTTTCCCGATCTGCCAAAGGAAACGGAAGAACCCGCTCTCTTCGACCGCTTGATCCACCACTAAATCGGCGGTGACTTTGGTTTCGCCGTCGATTTGGACGATGATCCGGCCGACCGGTTGCCCCTCCGTGAGCGGCGCCTTGACCTTCGGCGGGATCTGGACAAGAACTTCAGGGGTGCTTTGGACATCCTTCTTTAAAACAACCAGCAAATCTTCGGGGACAACCAGGTTTACTTCGTTGACGTTGCCCTTCATGACCTTGGTTTTTCCCAGCACCTGGCCCTTGCTTAACACTTTTAAGGCCTTGTACTGACTAAAACCGTAATTGAACAGTTTCGTGATCTCATTGTTCCGCACGGCGGAAGTGGGCGCCTTCATCACCACCGCCAAGAGCCGCACCCCGTTCCGCCGGGCGGTGGCAACCAGGCAATAACCGGCTTCAGTGGTGTAACCGGTTTTCAACCCGTCGCAGCCTTCATAAAACCGCACCAGGTTGTTGGTGTTCCGCAGAAAGGACTCGCCGCCCCGGAGACTGTCGATCCAAGTTCCCGTCCATTTTAACACCGTCGGGTGTTTAAGCAGTTCCCGGCCGAGAATGGCCTGGTCGTAAGCGGAAGTCATATTCCCGGGTCCGCCGCCGTCGGGCGATAATCCGGTGGCATTGACATATTTCGTATTTTCCAAGCCCAGCTCTGCCGCACGTTTGTTCATCAATTTCACAAACTCTTCGTGTGAACCGGAGAGGTATTCGGCCAGGGCGACACTGGCGTCGTTGGCGGAGACAACGCCGATGGCTTTCATTAATTCCTCTACGGTCATCTCTTCGCCCGGCTCCAACCAGATCTGGGAACCGCCCATCCGGCAGGCTTCCGGGCTGGCCACGACTTTGTCCGCCAAGTTGATCTGTCCGTTCTCGACCGCCTCCATCACGAGGAGCATCACCATCATCTTCGTGATACTGGCCGGAGGCAGCGGCTTTTTGCTGTTTTTATCAACCAGGATTTCGCCGCTGGAGACTTCCATCAGCAAAGCCGATTCCGACTGGATCGTGAAGGGAAGGGCCGCCATTGCCCGCTGGACACATAGCAAGCCAATTAAAAAGGAAAGGATAACTATTGTCCTCCATTGCTTCCGCATCATACTTCCTCCTTAAGTTCCCGTCTTTAAGAGTTTTTACAAAAGGAAGAAGCATTATGCGTGGAAACACTGGGTTAAAAAAAAGGAAGCTTCAGCAATAGTGCGAATATAAAAGGAGAAGAGAGATCTGGCCATTTTAAAACTGTCGGAAAGGGTATTGTCATGGAAGATGTTCAGAATCGCTTCGACCAGCGGGGGATTGAGATTCAACGGGTTGGCGTCAAGGGTGTCCACCTTCCTTTTCTGATTGCCACGCGCGACGGCGGTTTCCAGCAGATCCTGGGGAAGATCACCGCCGCTGTCAACTTGCCCGAGCAATACAAGGGGACCCACCTTAGCCGCTTCATGGAGGTCCTGGTGGCTTGGGGTGATAAACCCATCTCCGGCCGGGAGTTAAAGCTGATGTTGGCGGAGCTGAAAACAAAGCTCAAAGCCTCCGCAGCCGACATCACCCTGGATTTTCGTTACTTTATGCCGGTCGCGGCGCCGGTCAGCGGCTTGCCTTCCCCTCTGGATTTTTCTTGCCAGTTCTGGGGGCGGCTGACCGACTCCGGCTATGATTTTCGCCTGACCGTGCATGTGCCCGTCGTTTCCCTTTGCCCCTGCAGTAAGGCCATCTCCCGCTACGGCGCCCACAACCAGCGGGCGGTGATCCGGGCTTCCGTCCGTTGCCGGCCCGGGACCTATCTTTGGATCGAAGACCTGATCCTTCTCCTCCGGGAGCAGGGCAGTTCCTGCGTTTACCCTGTCTTGAAACGGGAAGACGAAAAGTACGTAACGGAAGAGGCCTACGACCACCCCAAGTTTGTCGAAGATATCCTCCGCGATTCGGTGCTTGCTTTACGCCGTGAACCCAAAGTCTCGTGGTTCCGCTTGGAGGTGGAGAGCTTCGAATCCATCCATAACCACAGCGCCTTTGCTTACCATGAAGAAGAGGCCGCTTCCTTGCACCACGGGGTAAAGGGGCAAAACTCACAATCTTCCCCGGGAGGATAATCCGCCGGATCATCATGGGCGGTAATATACTCGACGGTCCTCAAGATCTGTTCCTCGGTCGCCCCGAGGTTTTTTTCGGTCAAGGGACAAGGCAGTTTCTGGTTGGGGTGGACAAAGTAGATCCAGCCTTCGTCCGGCAGCCGCTGGTAGATTTCGCGGATCGCCAGGGCGTAAAGGTACACTTGGAAATAATAGCGGTCGCGGATCTTCCCCGGTGGCGGCAGGCGGCGGTTGGTTTTAAAATCAACCACCACGATCCGGCCGTCGGGGTAGAAGAGAATCCGGTCGATGACCCCCTTGACGATGACGTTTTGTAACGCCAAGACGAAGGGAAGTTCGTTTTCCACCCGCACCCCCGTTTCCGGCAAGAAGGGGCTGGCCAGGTAGTTTTGGTACATCAGATGCACCTGGGCTAAAGCGTCCTGCCTTTCCTCCGGCGGTAACCCGTGGAACCAACCCGCCAACGCGGCCTCGGCTTCGGCCTTCGCCAAAACCGGCCCGGCGATCAGCCGGTGAAAGACCCCCCCCAGCAACAGGCTGTAATTGGTCGTGACCTTTTCGGCGGGCGCCCCACCGGTCGCCGGCACCGTCGCCGGGTCGCTCCCCAGGCGGTGCTGCCAGAAAAACCGGCGGGGACACTCCTGGAAAGTGAGGAGCGGCGTTAACGAGAGGCGGCGGGTCGTCATTTTTTGCGTTATGACGGGAAATTCAAGCGTAGCCGCGGTCTCCTCGGTCTGGGTTTCCGGCTGGCCAAAGGCCGGTCCCGGTTGGACGGCGGCTGGGACCGACCGGGTAATTTTGACGGGGTGGTCCTCCTCCCCGGTAAGGAAATGAAGCCCCTCTTCCGCGGTGGTCAAACCGGGCCAGACCAGTTCCAACCAGTCCAACCAAGCCTGGCCTTGGTCAATGGTCTCGGCCTTTACCTCCTTCACCGTGGCGGATAATAATAAATAATCGCGGGCCCGGGTGAGGCCGACATAGAACAGGCGTTTTAACTCCGAGATCTCCGCCCTTTTCTCCCTGGCCTTTAATTCCGCGGTCTCCTCCGTATCCAGCCACGACCCGGACGGGTCTTTTATTTTATGGACAAGCCCGTATGCCTTATGATAAGCTACGGTGGCCCGGGGGGAGAGGTTAAACTCCCGGTCCAGCTCGAGGAGGACCACCACCGGAAACTCCAACCCTTTCGCCGCATGGATCGTCATCATTTGCACAAAATTCCCCTCGCTCAGCGGTAACGCTGCTTCACCTTCCCGCACCTCAAGGTTGGACAAATGACGGAGAAAAGCGACAAAATCCTGCAGGCCGGAGTAGCCCTTCCCCGCAAAATCTTCCGCCCGTTGGATCAGCTTTTCCAGATTGGCCAGGCAGCGTTCGCCCTCCGGCAAGGCGGCCACCGCCGCCAAATACCCCGTTTCGCGCCAGGCGGCGTACAGGATCTCCGGAATCGTAAGCAGTTGGGCATTTTGGCCCAAACCGGCCAGCAACTTCCTTAGCTGCGCCAGACGTTGCCTTTCCCCGGCGGGGATGGCCGTCGGATCGGCAGCGGCCTCCTCCCCTGCCCAAAATCCTTTCGCCAGCCCGTCGGGATGGGCCAGCCAGAAAAGGGCCTGGTCGGAAACCTGACCAAAGGGGGAGCGCAATACCCCCGCCAAGGCAAGGGCATCATCGGGGCATTCGACGAGACGGAGCAGGTTCAGCTGGTCCTGGATCTCTTGCCGGGTGTAAAAACCAACCCCGGCCGTAACCCGGTAGGGAATCCCCTGGGCGCGGAAGGCGTCTTCAAAGGCTTTGAGCTTGGTTTTCGTCCGAAAGAGCAACGCCACATCGCCGTACTGCGCCGGGCGGCTGGTCTTCCCGTCCCGGACCTGAACCGTTCCCTCCTCCACCAACTGCTTGATTCGGGCGGCTAGCATTGACGGTTCGTCCTCTGGCGCGAGTAAGACTTCAACCCCGGCTTCCCGGGTGCGCTCTGCGGTGGCCGCCGGCACCAACGGGTGGTAGGGAAAGTCTTCACTGGCAAAGACGGCACGACAAAGCTGATTGACCACGGCGGCGACCGCCGCTTTGGTCCGGTAGTTTTTCGTCAAGACCAGAACTTGGCCGTCCCCTTCCCGCTTGGCATTGGCCAACGCGGTCATAATCTCGACTTCCGCTCCCCGGAAACGGTAGATCGATTGTTTCAAATCGCCAACCAGAAACAACCGGCCCGCGCGGTGGCCTTCCCCGCACAAGAGTTGAATGATCTCCCACTGCAGGCTGTTGGTGTCCTGAAACTCATCAACCATAAAGTAAGCGAAGCGCTTTTGGTATTCCTGCGCGATGGCCGGGTGGGTGCGGAGCATTTTCCGGACCAAAAAGAGTTGGTCGGTAAAGTCCAGTTTCCCCTCCCGCTGTTTCAACCGGCCGTATTCCCGGTCAAAAAGGCGGAGAAAAGCAACAATCACCGGCTTTTGCACGGCCGCCTCCCGGGAAGCAAAGGCCTTTCTGACCTCCTCCACCCGGGTGTGGACCTCGTCGATGGCCGGCCGCAGTTGCTTGTTGAGGTTTCTGGGGAGAAACGCCAGAAGGTCCGCCAGGATCTGCGATCCCGTTTCGTCCAACCGCTCCATTTTCACCAGCGCTTCCCGGTAAAGCGGCCATTGGGCCCAAAGGGTATCCAGGAGTTTTTGGGCCCGGGGGGTGAGACGGACGGTACCGGCCTGCTCTTCCAGGTGAAAGAGGGCGCTGGTTAAGTTCGCTTTGGCGGCGGCCAATTTCCGGGTGCACTCCTCCTCCGGTACGGTCGCCGTCAGCTTTTCCACCTCGACCCCGGCTTCCTTCAGGGTACTGTATAACGCCGGGAGCTGCTCCAGAAAAAAATGGGCCCCCAACGCCAGCACCACCGAAAGGTTAAATCCGTCGTCATCGACGGCCACCAGTGCGCTCAAGGCTGTTTTGGCCGCTTTTGCTTTAAACAGGTACTCCTCCCCTTCGTCCAGGATCTTCCCCTGCGGATCGATGCCGGCTTCCACCGGGTGCTGTCTCAAAAGCCCCAGACAGAGGCCATGGATGGTGGTGATCTTCGCCGCTACTTCCAACAGCTCCACCTGGCGGGACCAGTATTCCCTTTCCGCACCGGTACTCTGGTGGTAGATGGCCATCATTGCTTTCCGGATCCGCTCCCGCATCTCCGCGGCGGCTTTGTTGGTAAAAGTGACGGCCACGATCTGGGAGACTTCACAGCGGCGCGTCTGCAGTAAATGCAGATACTTCTGGGTCAGGACTCGGGTTTTCCCGGTCCCGGCCCCGGCCATGACCAGCAGATCGGTGGAAAAATCTTCAACAGCCCGGCGTTGTTCCTCATTCAGCTCCATCTTGATCCCCCCTTCCCCAGATTCCTTGCCGGCAGATTGCCCAAAATTCACAGTAATCCGGGCATCGCTTTGGCGGGCAGAAAGGAAAGGCGCCCCGGAGGATGGCATGGTAGGATTGGAGGGCCGCCGTCACGGCGTTTTCCAGCGTCGCCGCCCACTCCTCATCTGTCAGGAGGTGGCGGCTCCCGATCCCCAGCGCCTCCGCCTCCGCCCGCCAAATCCCTCGCCCCCGGGTGGACTGGGGCAGACTGTAATAGGCGGCGCCCACCGGCCTCCCCTCCGGCAGAAAAAGGCGGCTCACCGCCAGAAGATACAAGGGGAGCTGCAGGCGCTTACCACTAAGGATCTCCTCTTGGGACGGCAGCCTCCCTGTTTTATAGTCATAAACAATGAAATTTCCGGCGCCGTCCGTATCAACCCGGTCAATCTTCCCCCAAATTTTTAATGGCGGCTGAGCGGCCGGAGCCGGCAGCTCGTCTGCTGGAACGTCTTCCGCTGTCAAGACCAGCGGCTGCGGTGTGGAACCGGCGTCCGCTTCATGTAATAGGCCGCCGAAGCCCAACTCGAAATAGCGGGGGAGAAAGCGGCCGCCGGTTTTCTCCCCCCACGCCACCTCTTCCTGGACAACCCTTGTTAACAGGGAAATTAAGTTTTCCCGCCCCAGAACCAACAGATTATACTGGAGCATTGATTTTACCGTTTCGGCCTGTGGGTAATGGGTTTGTACCAAAACCCGGATCTCGGACAGATACGTCTCCAAAGCGTTTCGCCGCAAAACCTCGCCCCGGTGGCGGTGGAAAAACTCTTTCAACACCAGATGGGCAATCCTACCTTCCGCCAGCCGGGTAGGGATGATCTCCGGTTCGCCTAAAGGGTCAATCTGGAGCCACCGCCGGCAAAAATAAAGAAAAGGACAGGTTATATACTCCTCCAAAGCCGAAATGCCAAAAGGTTTCCCGCCCAGTTTGGCCCGGAGGAACTCCGCTTCGGGGGGACCCAAATAACCATTGCGGGCACGCCCGGCCCGTTGCCGGGCCAACGCGTCCCGGACCTTGGCGGCCACCTCCATGGCCAAAGCCGCTGAATCAGGCCGGCAAAGGGGAGCAATCAGGTTTTCCGTCTCCACTTCCGCAATCTCTTGGCCGTCGGGAAGAAGCTTGGTCAAGTCCTCCCAGAAGGAACTGGGGTTGACCGCTTCCCCTTCCTCGTTGGTCGAACTGCAGGTGAGGACCAGTTTCTCCCCGGCTGTGCGCAGGAGATAAGTAAAGAGCAAACGTTCCCGGCGCAACTGCTCACGACTGGTCGGTAGCAAAGAAGCAAGGGGTGAGTCGAGAACCGTTTCTTCCCTTAAAAGCCAACCGCTTGGGGTCAAGCGCGGGACAAGCCCTTCGTTGAGACCGACGACAAAAGAGACCCGGAAACTCAACCCCCGCCCCTCGGTAGGGGTTAAGACACGGACGCCGCTTCGCCAGGAAGCCGGTTTCGCCGTAAACTCCTGGGCGAGCATGGCTTCGAGCGTCAAATAAAAATCAGCCAGTTGGACTTCGGGCGGCGCCGTCGCCGGGGACGCCGTTAAATCCAAGCCTTTCTGGACCAGACCCCGCAGTTTACCAAGGAAGGAGGTCTGGACAAACCGGGCTTGGCGAAAGGGCGCGGCGGCAGCGGACGGGGGCAGGAAGGTATCCAAAAGCAAGGGATGATCCAGCCAGTCCCGACAGATTTGGAAAAACTGCCCATAAGTGGCTTCCGGCGGGATCCGGGCCAGAAACGCGAGGAGGGCTTTACTCCGCGCCCCTTGTTCCTCCTCCGCCGAGAAAATCGTGGCCAGGGTCGTCTCCCAATCGGCCAAAGTCGCCGGCGGGTCAACCCGGTATAGTTGTTCCGGTGGATAAACTCCACCCCAACGCAGGTATTTTACCATGGCGGCCCATTCAAAGTCCGACAGGATGACCCGGAAAGGTTCCAGCAAAGCCTGGGCCGCCGGTTCCGGCGCCAAAGCGCCGCTGATCTGGGCGGTAACCGGAAGCCCAAAGGCCGTTAAGATCTGGTAGACCTCCTCGACCGGGTATGGCGTGATGACCGCAATTTCATCGGGTTCAAGGGACGGGTCGGCCGTTAATAACCTCTTCACTTCATTGGCCACCGCCACCAGCTCGTGACGGCTTCCCCCTTTCACTTTTAGCAACGCAACGCTCCCGTCGGGACCAGGGGAGGCAGTCCCGGGCGGGCCAGCCCACAAATTTTTCTGGAGATGGGCCAGTAAAAGGGGGGTGGCCTTTGTCGCGGGCTCCGCCGGCGGCCGGGAACAGACTAGTTCTTCCGCCTTTTCCCCGCTGGGCAAGGAGGGTTGGCTTAGCCCAGGCCGACCAGCCAGCCCGTGGTCAAAGACCACGGTCACCTTCATTTGCCTGCCGAGGTTATGGATGAGAGCTTCTTGTTGGCGGGTAAAATCGGTAAAACCGACCACGACAAGTTCTTTTCCCTGGAGCCAGGGGATGGTTTTGGCGCTTTCGGCCACCGCCAGCCGGTATTTTTCTTCACCATCAGCCAGACACCGCCCGCTTAACAATTGTTGATAGCGGGCGTAGACCACCGCCAGTTCCTGCAGGGGTTGATCGGCCGCCCGTACCAGGCGGCCAAAAGAGGCGGGATCAAGGCCCGCCCGTTTCAGGAGGCCAATCTCCTGGCGCAGGGTGGCGTAAAAACCAACCGCCGGGAAAGCCTGGGCCAGGTATGGGATGCGCCCCTCTTGGGTCAGTTCGGCAACGGCCAAACGCAAAAGCAAAATGCTGCCCCCGGGTGTCAGGTCGGAAAGGTCCGGACGGGTTTCCTGTAATAGATCCCGGACGAAACCATCGAACAGGACAAAACGTACCCCGCCCCAACTGCCGAAGGCCGGCAGTAATTTTTCCTCCCAGTGCTCCAAGAGCGTTTGGGTGGGAAAGATGAGCACCAGTCTCCGGTCACCGGGCGGCGGCCATTCTTCCCCAAACAGGTCCCGGATGGCGCTAACCGGATCCCGGTAAAGTTCGGGATGGCGAATAATTTGCAGCATTAACCACGCACCCCCCTCTCCAATTCTCTTGGATCAGGTTCTTGTTGCGGGCGTTATTTTCCTGCCGGAAGATTGCTTGTCCGCAGATCATGGTGTAAGATAGGAAAGACGGGAGGAATTAAAAGGAGGTCTTACCTGGTGGAACCAAAACGTCTGTACCGTTCCCGGACGGACCGGGTGTTTGGCGGGGTAGCTGGGGGATTAGCCGCTTATTTCAATGTTGATGTCGTGGTGATCCGGTTACTCTGGATCCTGTCGTTATCGATCGGGGGCGGCCTTGTTTATCTGATTGCTTGGTTCATTATTCCCGAAGAGGACGACACCCCGGACCGGACCGAAGGCCAAACCAGCCCGGAAGACGAGGAACGGCAGTGGCGGCGGGGCGGCATCATCCTGATTGTGGTGGGCTTGTTTTTCTTATGGCGCGCCTTGTTTCCTTGGCCGCGTTTTCGTGACTTCGCGCCGTTCTTCTTGATCATCCTTGGGATCATCATGCTCTTCAGCGGTCTGAAACGCAACCGATAATTTCCTGCTCGGTAAGGACCGCATCGACCTTAATGTCGTGCGGGCTAGCAGGGAGCGCCTCGGCGATCTGCAGTTGAAAAGCGAGCCCAATTTTGACCGCCTCCGGTCTCACCGTCGAGAGATAACGGTCGTAATACCCACCCCCGTGGCCCAATCGGTTCCCCTGCCGGTCAAAGGCAATGCCGGGAATGAAGAACAAGGCAATCTCCTCCGGAGAACACCACTGGCCGGTCCGGGGTTCCAAAATCCCGTAAACGCCGGGGGTTAAGGTCTCCAGACGGTCGACGCGGCGGAAAGCCATGACCCGGGTTTGCTGGTCCACAACGGGCAAGGCTAAAGGACGGCCCGCCGCTAGTAGACCGGCCAGGAGCGTCCGGGTAGCCACTTCGTGACCGAAGGAGGAATAAGCCGCGATCACTTGCTTGTCCGGTAAGATGGGCAAGGCTAAAGCCCGTGCACAGATCCGGGCACTCCACCGCCGGGCTTCAACTTCCGGGATCTGCGCGAGCTTCGCCCGGTAGAAGGCGCGCAGGTCTTTTTTTTCGGTTGGCACCGTGGTTGGCAATCGCCCAATCCTCCTTGCGTTTATTCTTATTGTTATTGCCTTGCCGGAGAAAAGAAAGAAACCCCGCCATGTCGTTTACGGCTGAAGGTTA
>JAAYMP010000026.1 GCA_012521315.1 Bacillota bacterium | reverse complement strand
TCCCCCCGCTGGCCCAAACCGGCGTTGACGGCTTCTTTGTGGTTACGGCTGTGACGGAGGCGGATGACCCCAAAGCGGCTGCCATGGCGCTTGTTAGCGCCTGGAAAGCGCAACAACCGGCCGCCGCGAAAAGTAAACGGTAGGATTGAGCATTACGGTCAAGGGAAATTGATTATGGGGAAAAGGAAAGTTGATGTACGCGACTGCCCGGGGGATGGTGGGAAGATGATTGCCGGCGCGATATTTGACCTGGACGGGACGATCCTCGATTCGATCCCCATCTGGGAACAGGCGGCCGAGGTTTTTTTGCACAGCATGGGGATTGAAGCGGAAAAAGGCCTTGGCAAAACCATGTTTACGATGAGCATGCAACAAGGGGCCGCCTTTTTAAAGGAGCGCTACCTTTCGGAGTGGGAGGTCGAGGCCATCATCGCGGGGATCAACCGCACAATTGAGGATTTCTATTTTGCCCAGGTACCGTTAAAGGACGGGGCCGCAGAGTTCCTCAAAGCGATGAAACAAGCCGGGATCAAAATGGTGGCGGCGACCTCCAGTGACCGGCGGGTGGTCGAAGGCGCGCTGAAAAGGCTGAAGATCATGGATTGTTTTGCGCGGATCTTTACCTGTACGGAGATTGGAGCGGGGAAGGATCAGCCTGACATTTACCTGGCGGCCGCCGCGTTCATGGGAACCCGGCCTGAAGAGACCTGGGTGTTTGAAGATGCGCTCTATGCGCTGGAGACGGCGAAGAAGGCCGGTTTCCGGACCGTTGGCGTGTTTGACGCTTTCAGCGCGGGCGATCAGGGGAAGATTAAGGAGATCAGTGACTTCTACCTGGAGAAGCTGGCCGATTTCGATGCGTTTTTACAGCAAGCAGTGCGGAAAAGGTTGTGAGCGGGAAACTTGTTTAGATCAATAGTCATGAGGTTATAAAAACATAAGGAAAAAACGTTCCAGGAGATGCTGTAAGGAGGGTGGATTAATGAAAACAGCTTTAACAATTGCCGGGAGTGATTCCTCCGGCGGCGCGGGCATCCAGGCGGATATTAAGACCATGACCGCCTATGGTGTCTATGCGATGAGTGCGATTACGGCGCTGACCGCCCAGAACACCACCGGCGTTGTCGATATTATGGAGGTTACGCCGGAGTTTTTAGGGAAGCAGTTGGACTGTATTTTTACCGATATCTATCCCGATGCCGTAAAGATCGGCATGGTATCCTCGGTCCGGTTAATCGAAACGATCGCGGATAAGCTCCGCTTCTATCAGGCACGGAACATTGTGGTCGATCCGGTCATGGTCTCGACCAGCGGGTCAAAGCTGCTGCAGGATGATGCCGTGGAGACGCTGAAGAAACGCCTCTTTCCGCTGGCGGTGCTCCTGACGCCCAATATCCCGGAAGCTTCGATCCTTGCCCAAATCCCGATTGAAAACGAAGCCGGTATGATCAAAGCGGCAGAGATTATCAGCCAGGAATATGGCTGTGCTGTTCTGTGCAAAGGCGGGCACAATATAAACGATGCGAATGATCTGTTGTATTGGGGTGGTAAGTACCGCTGGTTCATCGGGGAGAAGATCGACAACCCCAATACGCACGGCACCGGGTGTACTTTATCGAGCGCGATCGCTTCCGGGCTCGCCAAGGGGATGGACCTGGAAACGGCAATCCAGGCGGCAAAGGAATTTATCTCCGGGGCCTTGCGGGCAATGCTCGATCTGGGGAAAGGAAGGGGACCGCTGAACCACATGTGGAACCTCTTTCCTGAAGAGCAATGAAAGTGGGAGAAAGGATTTACACTATAGCATAAGGATTTTAGCTTAAAAACGCCAGCAAAGGACAGCCTGCAAAGGCTGTCCTTATTTGTGTGCGCCCTGCCATGGGCGGAAGCTAAGCGGTGAAAGCCCATAGTCCGTCTCTTGACCGACATCTCCTTGAAGTCCATATCCATTGCTGGCGCCGGGACCTTTGCCGTTTCCGTGCTGATCAATCTGTTTTTGACCAAAAGTGTCCGGGATCGATATGATTACGCCGCTGCAAAGCGGTGGGATGAGATGGGGAAGTCCTATTGGTGACTTTCGTTATAGTATTCCTCTACCGCGGCGAAGAAGGCCTCGATATTCTCCCATTTCGAGAGGGGCGGGATGTCGCAACCGGAGGAGATCAAAAAGTTTGGATATTTGCCACATTCGTTCAGCAAGGATAAGGTTGCTTCCCGGATCGATTCCGGGGAGCCGTTGAGGAATTGACTGCTCGGATCAATATTCCCCATCACGATCCTGTCCGCGGGTATCTTCGGCAGCATTTCGCTCATTTTGATCGCATTCCCGAAATGGTAGGCCGGGGCGCCGTTCGCCAGAATGGTATCGATGGTTTTGATCGTGGAGCCGCCGCAGTTGTGGTAAATGATGATAAAGTTTTCGTCTTGCACGGCCGCCACAATCTGCTTAATGTAGTCTGCGGTGAATTCAGCGGCGAGGGCCGGCGAAAGCAGTCCGGCCAATGGTTCGGCGAGGACGATCCCGTTCGCCCCGGCCGCTTTATAGGCCTGACAATACTCAATGATAAACTTGGTGACCTTTTCCAAGACCAGATGGACCATCTCCGGCTCCTCATAGCAGTAGATCATGGCTTGGCTCACATCCATCAGGCGCCCGGCAAGGGAAAAGGAACCAATTACACAGGCAAAGACCGGGCGGTCCTGGATCAGATTTGTTGCCTTTTTGATTGCCTCAATATATAATCCCGTCCGGCCGGCGCCGACTTGCGGGACGGCGAGTTCTTTGGCTTGTTCTAGGGTGGAGATGATTCCTCCGGTGACGGTCGGTACTTCATGATCGGAGAAACGGATCTGCGCGCCAAAACACTCCGCTTCGACCGACAGATCCATCATCCCGACCGCGGCAGGGGCGTCGGTGCGGTCCGCAATAATCTTCATTGCTTGTGCTTGCAGGTTGCTGTCGGCGACCAGATCCCGCACGTTGACACCCATCATTTGAATAGCCGGGAAGTATAGGAGCGGCATTGCCTTCTTCCGTGGTGAATTTCTAATGCTTTCAAGCCATTCGTACATGTTCATTTTCATTGTGAGTCACCTTTCCCTGTGTTTTTCACCGGCCTTAAGCGGCAGAAGCCAGGAGGACGGGGATGAATAATCTTTATTGCAGTCTAAGACCGGTATAAGATAAGTATAGAGCCCAACCGGTTCACTGTATTGTAATAAATTATGGTTATTATAAAATATTGCTAAATATACTCTGGAAAGATCTGTCCCCGAACGCATGGTTAAAAAGACGATCTCATTTAAGTAGACTCATAGTCCCACAAATTTAAGGAAAAAGGGTTTCCAGACAGTGCTCGTTTTCACCCGACTGCGAGCCGGCGATGACGATGTCGGAAACCCTTAGTTTTTTTAATAGTTTAGGTAGATGCTGACATCTCCCGGCTTGACAAGGAGGTTGGTTTAATGGCGAACTATAACGATCTGCGGCGGGAATGGCGGGGAC
>JAAYMP010000025.1 GCA_012521315.1 Bacillota bacterium | reverse complement strand
GATGATCTCGGCAATCTGTTTGCTACTGTTGGTGATCGCCGCCATCGCGCGGATGGTCTCTTGGATCTTCTGTTTACCGTTGTTGACCACTTGCAAAGTGTTTTGCGAAAGTCCGTCCGCCCGTTCCGCGTGGGCCGCCACCTCCTGGATCGAATAGTTGATCGTTTCAATCGTGGAAGAGATCTCTTCCAAAGTGGAAGCCTGTCCTTGAGTCCGGTGCGACAGTTGTTGGGTACCAATGGCGATTTGGTGGGAAGATTGATTGATCCGCTTGGAGGATTCGGCGATCTGGGTAATCAGCTGGGCGGTTTGCTGCACCATGTTATTCTGTTGGTTGGCCAGGAGGCCGATTTCATCATGGCGTTTCACGTCGAATTGGATCGTTAGATCCCCCTGGCTAACCCGTTTTATGCCTGCGTTTAATTGTAAAATCGGTTTCACTAAGGAATTGGCGAAAAAAAGCCCAAGGACTAAAATACTGATGTTGACGATCAGGGAAAAACCGGTGAAGATCGCCCGAAAGCTGTTGACGGCGGCAAAAGCCTCATCATAATCAACGGCGGTGACGATTCCGACCGGAAAAGCACCCAGGTCAAAGGTTTTCAGGTTACTGAGAACCTTTTTCCCCAGGTGGTTGCGGAAGACTAAATTTGCCTTAAAACGCAGGTCCTTTTGTTGCAGGGCGGCGATGAGGCGGTTAATACCTTTGTCCCCAAGCCTGGTTTTGAGGACTTCCATCCCGGCTCCCTGTCTGGGCAGGGTTAATAGCTGCCCGTTTTCATTAATGAGGAAACTATCGGCGGTTGTTCCGATGTTATCCAGTCCGGATAAGGTCATTTCGGTAATTTGATCGGTGTCATAATAACCGCCGATGACGCCAAGGATCTCCCGACCGGTTTGGTCTTTATAAATAGGAGCGCTGAACGCCAGGATGTTGCTGCCGGCCAGCTCGGAAGCGAGGAATGCCGAGTTGATCACCTGCCCTCTTAAGCTACGCTGAATGTACTCGCGGTTTGCTAAGCTCAGATTAAAGTGGGTTTTATCGGTGGCACTGATAATTTCAGCATTTTGGTTGGTGATAAAGAGGACACGAAAACCGCTTTCTTGCTTCACCCTTTGGAGGAGGGGGAGGACAACGGTTTCATTCTGTTCTTGCCAGGCGGGACCGCCGCGGGAAATATAATATAGGTTTAGGCTTTCATGAATATCTTGAACCGATGCCGTAAGACGGATGGATTTTTGCTGCTCGACAAGCCAGGTCTTCAGGAGCCTTTCTTTTTCGGCCGTGAAGATATTGAATTTGGCCTCCATCTCGACACTGCGCATATGGCCGGCCGTGATCAAGGCGATAGCCCCTAGAATGGTGACCGGAACAAGGCCAAGTAAAAAGAAGATCAGAATGAACTTAGACCTCAGGTTCAGTTTTTTTTTGTTGAAAACCATTTTCCAGCTACCCCCTTGTTTTAGAAGGTTAAAACCTTCTAAGCTGGATTAATCTTAATAGGGGAAATTGATGATAATAATCGACATCTTACAACATAATATCGGTCTTTATAGACCATACTTTATACCAGTTGGTTAAATTTAACTTTCGGTCAGGCGAAAACGAATGAATGGTGAGGGAAGAGTGGGAAGAAATTTTTCTGAAAAAAGAGAGGAATTAAAACCAGGTATCAAGAACTACTACTAATATACTTCCGATCAGTAGTTTTCTGGGGAACGATAATTTCCGAAGGGGGGAGAATGATTTGCTGGATATCAACGAGATCAAAAAAATATTACCGCACCGTTTTCCGTTTTTGCTGATTGACCGTGTCATCGAGGTGGAACCGATGAAACGGGTGGTCGCGATCAAAAACATCACAGTCAATGAGGTTTTTTCCCAGGAGTACTACGGTGGACTCTATCCCATGCAGGGCGTTCTTCAGGTTGAAGCCATGGCGCAGACGGCGGCCTTCTTAATTCTCAACTCGGAAGAAAACCGGGGACAGCTTGCTTATTTCTCCAGTATTGAACATGTGCGCTTCCGTACTCCCGCGCTGGCCGGTGACCAACTCCGCATCGAAGTGGAACTGGTGCGTTTGCGCGCGCGTGCCAGCAAGTTTAAAGGCTGTTGTTACATTGGCGACAAAAAAACCTGCGAAGCGGTCTTCAGTTGTATGCTGGCCCCGGATCAAGGGTCCTCCTTTATATGATAATACAGCTTTTTGATGAGATTGCCGACCCCGGTGGCCAGCCGTAAAAAGGAGAAGGGCAGGTGCTCGTTGGTGATCAGGCGGATTCCTTCGTTCTGCTTTAAGACCCGAACCAGGGCCCGGGAGTCGGCAACCGCTTCGGGGAGAATCAGGCCGCCCCGGGCCAAGTCCGGGAAGCGATGGAAGTCCGAACCGGCGATCATGCGCAGGTTGTTCTGGCGGGCGAAAGCCAGCGCCAATTGGTTGTTGGAGTTTTGGCGGGGATTGCCGTTATAAACTTCAATACCGTCAATAAGCGTGAGCGGGGCCGGGGTGAGGCCCGGGCGGAAAGGATGTGCTTGGTAGGTCAGAATTTCCGGGTCGGATAATTGTTTGCTAAAGCGCCGGAACTCCGCGATGCCCATCTTGTATAGTTCCGGGTATTTTTTGAGAAATGTCTCGTCAATCCCATAGACCAAAAATTCCCGGGGCGAATCGATAAACTTTAGTTCAATACCTAATAAAACGGTTAAACCAATTTTTTCCCCTTCTTCCCGCGCCCCGCGGTAACCCTGGAGAAAGTGGTCAACCCGTGCCGGCCAAGGCACGGACGGGGGAAACCGACGAAAAAACCCCCGATTATAGTGGTCGGTGATGACGATTCCGTCATAACCGGCCTTTTTGTATAATTGGGCGACCAAACGTCCTTCGCTGCGACCGCAAAAGCTTGATTCCCGGGTGTGGACATGGAGATCAATCCGAAATGACTTCATCGTTTGCTCCTCAGGCACAGAGGTTTATTCTATTATTGGCCATCCGGGGGAAAATATAAGGGGTAAAGGGACAGCTTCGGTTGGGAACTAAGGGGGAAAATAAAAGAGCCACCCGAGACGGTGGCGAAAAGTAAAGTTTATTTGAATAATTGGGATAAAAAGTGTTGGTCACTCCTTCTGACTGCCGGCGTGGTCAAGAGGGAGGCGAGCTGCTCCAGTCGTTGGGCCCTTACGCCTGAGGCGCTCTCCATTCTCCAGGGCCACTGGAGAATGTATTCATATATTACCATAGATTTTATCCAAATGCAACAGGTTATTTAAAAATTTTTATAAAAAATTTTTTTGCGGCGGGTTTGGTTGATAAAAATAATGGTATTTGCTATTATAAAGAAATGTTTAGACGTTCAGGATCATACGAGAAGGGAAGACCGGAATGAAGATTGGAATTGTCGGATTGCCTAATGTTGGGAAAAGCACTTTATTTAACGCCATCACCAAAGCGGGGGCTGAATGTGCCAACTACCCCTTTTGCACAATCGAACCGAATCTGGGGGTGGTTGCGGTCCCCGATGAGCGGCTGGCGGGTTTGGCGGCGCTGTACAACCCGAAGAAGGTAACCCCGGCGACCGTTGAATTTGTGGATATTGCCGGATTGGTGAAAGGGGCCAGCCGGGGGGAAGGGCTGGGGAATAAATTCCTTGCCCATATTCGTGAGGTCGATGCCATTCTCCATGTCGTGCGCTGTTTTGCTGAAGACAATATCGTTCACGTGGAAGGTTCCATCGATCCCCAGCGTGATGTGGAGATTATCAATTTGGAGTTGATCTTGGCCGATCTGGAAACCCTGGGGAAAAGGGTGGAAAAGGCCAGGAATATGGCAAAATCCGGCGATAAAAAAATCCTGGACGAATTGGATTTATACCTGAAGATCCAGCAGGGGTTGGAGGAGGGGCTTCCCGTCCGTGCCATCTCCTTCAGCCCGGAGGAGCAGGAACTTGTCCGCGAGCTCTTTTTACTGACGGAGAAGCCGGTGATCTACGCCGCCAATATTTCCGAAAAGGATCTGACCCCGGCCGGAGGGGAGAATGCTTGGGTGCCCGGCCTTGAAGCCATGGCGGCGCGGGAAGGAGCAAAGGCACTCCCGATCTGTGCGGCGCTTGAAGAAGAGATCGCCCAGTTGGACGAGGAAGATAAGAAGGCGTTCCTGGCGGATTTGGGTCTGAAAGAATCGGGATTGGACCGGCTGATCAAGGCCGGTTATGATCTCCTTGGTTTGATTAGTTTTCTGACCGCCGGACCCCAGGAGGTGCGGGCTTGGACCATCAAAAGAGGGACAAGGGCGCCGCAGGCGGCCGGTAAGATCCATAGTGATTTTGAGCGTGGCTTTATCCGGGCGGAGATTGTGGCGTATAATGATTTAATGGCTTGCGGCTCGTATACGGTGGCGAAGGAAAAAGGCCTGGTGCGCCTGGAGGGTAAGGAATACGTG
>JAAYMP010000024.1 GCA_012521315.1 Bacillota bacterium | reverse complement strand
CAAACGGCGGTGCGCATCGGGAAGGAACATTTATTGGAAGTGATCCGCACCAGCCGTCTGATCCCCTTTACGAAAACAAAAAGCAAAGCCCAGGGGGAGATCGGGAAGATCTACGGGCTGGGAGTCCATGGTTTTGTCGGTTCGATTATTGAGATCGAAGCGGTAAGTTTTCCGGCGGAAAAAGGCAAGGGGAAGATCCGCTTTAATGAAACGGCCGGCTCCATGGCGAAAGATTCGGTTTTTAACGCTGTTTCGGTTGTCCGGCTCTTAACCGGCCTGGACGTCAATGACTATGACCTTCATGTCAATATCATCGGCGGCGGGCGGATCGACGGCCCCTCGGCCGGGGTCGCGATCACGCTGGCGATCATCAGCTGCCTCCAGCAGCGGCCGATTCGCCAGGACATCGCCGTGACCGGTGAAGTTTCGATCCAGGGCAAGGTGAAAGAGGTCGGCGGTATCTTTGAGAAGATTTACGGGGCTAAACAAGCCGGGGTGAAGGAAGTCTTTATTCCGGTGGAGAATAAAGAAGAGATTCCTTCCCTGCTCGACGGGATCCGAGTCCGCACGGTGGCGACAGTGAAGGAATTGATTGATTACGTTTTTGTCACCCACTAAAACAGGCCGGTTTGTGGTGGATCTGATTGCAACAGCCAGTTAAGTGGTAGATGTGGTCGTTGTTGAGAGCCGCAGTTCTGTGCGGCTTTATTTGTCATGGCGTGATCAAGGACTACTTTTGCGCAAGGAGGGGTAGAGATGAGTGATGGTGTGTTGCTGGACCGGATCCCTCCCCAGAACCTGGATGCGGAGCGCTCGGCGCTTGGCGCAATGTTTCTGGAGAAAGAGGCTATTTACCGGGCGATGGAGATTTTACGCCCGGAGGATTTTTATAAAGACGCCCACCGTCTGATCTACCAGACAGTCCTGGACCTGACCAACCGGGGCGAACCGGTGGATCTGGTGACGGTCACCGAGGAGCTGCGCCAGAAGGACCTGATGGAAAAGGTCGGGGGCGTTACTTACCTGACCGAACTGGCCAGTTCGGTGCCGACCGCCGCCCACATCGAGTTCTACGCCCGGATTGTGGAAGAAAAATCTCTGCTGCGCCAGTTGATCCATGCCGCGACGGAGATTGTGACGCTTGGCTACGATTCCCAAGACGAAGTGGGCAATATCCTTGACCGGGCCGAACATCTGATCTTTGCCATCGCCAACCGGCGGAGTGGCCGGAACACGATCAATCTGAAAAACATTTTGATCGAGACCTTTGAACAGATCGAAAAGCTTTACGAATCCCGGGGCTCGGTGACCGGCATTCCGAGCGGGTTTAGCGATCTGGACCGCTTGACGGCGGGGTTTCAGCCTTCTGACTTAATCATTCTGGCCGCCCGCCCCAGTATGGGGAAGACGACTTTTGCTTTGAATATCGCCTCCCATGTGGCGGTTCAGTTGAAGATTCCCGTGGTCGTCTTTAGCTTGGAGATGTCCAAGGAACAGCTGGCGATGAAGCTCCTCTGTTCCGAAGCGGGCGTTGACAACCAGCGGATCCGGACGGGGAATCTCCAGGAGGAAGACTGGCCCCGCCTCTCCCATGCCCTTGGCCGTTTAAGCGAATCGAACATGTTCATTGATGATTCCCCCAGTATTTCGGTGCTGGATGTGCGGGCCAAAGCCCGCCGGATCAAGTCCGAGCATGGCTTGGGTTTGATCATTATTGACTATCTCCAGCTGATGCAGGGGCCCAAACGGATTGAGAACCGGCAACAGGAAGTCACCGAGATTTCACGGGGTTTGAAAGCGTTGGCCCGGGAGCTTTCGGTCCCGGTCATTGCCCTTTCCCAGCTTTCACGGGCGGTTGAGCAAAGGCAGAACAAAAAGCCGGCCTTGTCCGATCTGCGCGAATCCGGTTCCCTGGAACAGGACGCCGATCTGGTCTGTTTCCTTTACCGGGAGGATTACTATGACCCGGAGACGGAAAAGAAAAATATCACCGAGTTTATCTTGGCCAAGCACCGGAACGGGCCGTTGGGGACGATTGAATTTCTCTTCCAGAAAGAGTATAGTAAATTCATGAGTTTGGAAAGGTTCCGCAAACCTGTTTAATAAATAAAGGAGGCCTCGGTTTGACGCCGATTGAGATCATCATCATTGCCGACGGGGAGGCGAAGGCCTGTGGTACCCAGCCTCAGGATTTGAAAACCCAGATCCGGTACCTGACGCAGGGACTGATCCTGGCCTACGGGGAGCAGTTGACGGTGGAGTTCCTTGATTTGCAACGGGATCGGGACCATCCCCTCGTCCGGCAAGCGCTGGCCGTTGGAAGAAAGTTTCCCCTCCTCCTTTGGAACGGAGAGGTTAAGTTTGAAGGGGGAATCCCCCTGTTGGCGTTGAAGGCCCTTTTTGACCGGGCGGGCTTGGTCCCCTGGACGGGCGGGGAAGGAAAAGCGGGAAGATAAAAACCGGCGCGCGGGGTAGAATAATAAGCGGAAAAGCGTGCTTTTCCGGTAGGGAGATCAATGAAAAGAAAAGAAGACGGAGGGGTTTGCTGATGCGAAAAACCGGCTCTTTGATCTGGATCCTCCTGGTGCTGGCGCTCTTGTTTGTGCTTTTTATTTTCCCCGGTTACCTGCGACGCGCGGCGAATCCGCCGGACAACCCAGAACCCCCGGAGGTTCCGGCTCCGACGGAACGCGACGTAACTCTGTACTTCCCGAACCAGGAGTATATCGAGACCGGCCGGTCCGACCT
>JAAYMP010000023.1 GCA_012521315.1 Bacillota bacterium | reverse complement strand
TGGCGAGAGTAAGGAGATTGAGATCAATCCGGAGGGTGACACCAATGAGGAGCGGCTGAATGCCATTGCCCGCCAGATCAATCAGGCCCAGGCCGGAGTGACGGCTTCCGTGGTCAAACTGGCCGCCGGTGAGTATAAGCTTTATTTGACCAGTAAAGAAACGGGCACCGTCAACCAAATAAGCTTGGCTGATGTGGGGGGCGATCGGGTCCTCAAAGACTTGGGTGTCTTGACTGAGGACGACGAGATCGCCCATGAGGCGCAAGCGGCTACCGATTCCGTTATTGAGATCAACGGTGACACGGCCAATCCGGCTCGCCGGTCGGGGAACCAAATTACCGATTTGATTCCCGGGATCAACATCACCTTAAAGGAAGAAGGCATCGTCACTTTAGGAGTGGAGCTGGATAAAGATAAGATCGTCCAAAATGTGAAGGCGTTTGTTGATGCCTATAATGCGGTAATTGATTATATCAACCAGCACAAGTCGTTCAGTTATGACGCGGCGACCAAGACCGGGAGCAAAGGGGCTTTGTTTGGTGATTCGGCGTTACTAAATATTGAAAGTAAGCTTAAAGAGTTTCTCTACCAAACGGTGGATGGGGTCCCCCAAAGTGTCGGTTTGTTGAGCCTGGTTGGGATTAAAGGTGCTTCCGGCATTGAGGGGGCTAAATCGGGCCGCCTGGAGTTTGATCAGGAACTGTTCAAAACAAAACTGGAGTCCAATTTGGACGATATCGCGAGGCTTTTTGGGGCAACCTCCGATGGCACGCAAGGGATTTTTACCCGTATGCACGATGCCCTTTTCGAATGGACCGGTAGCAGTGGAATTTTGAAGACCAAAACCGATACCCTCCAGAAGCAGATGAGCGACATCGATAAACAGGTGGCTGCGATGGAAGACCGGCTGGCGAAACGGGAAGAGTATTACTATGCCAAATTTATGGCGATGGAAAAAGCGTTGGCAGCGGTCCAATCGCAATCGGCATGGTTGAGCGCTCAACTGACCGCCATTTCATCGAATTGGAAGAAGTAGGTGAACGGCGAAGAAAAGAGGGGATGTTAATTGTTTACCGAAACCAATCCTTACAAGCGTTACCGGCAGACCCAGGTGGAGACGGCCGGGCCGCTTGAACTGATTATTATGCTGTACGACGGGGCAATCCGTTTCGGCAACCAGGCAAAGGTCGCGATTGAGGGGAAAAACTATGGTGAAGCCAACCGTCTTATCCAACGGGTACAGGCAATCGTGGACGAGTTAAACTTCAGTCTGAACATGGATGCCGGCGAGATCGCGGTTAATCTGCGGAATCTATACGATTTTATCATGGCTAAACTGGTGGAAGCCAATGTGAAGAAGGATATTGCGATCATTGATCAGACGGTTCATTTACTTTCAGAACTGCGTGGTTCTTGGGCTCAACTCCAAAGCCCGCAAAAAAAAGTAGCATTGGCAGGCGAGTAAGATGGAATGGGATGGTCTCGGGCTCATGGATGGGCTCAGATTGTTGGAGAACTGTTATAACCGGTTAACACAGGTCGTCAAGGACGAGCATGCTGACCCCAAAGTAATCACCTCTCTTGTGGACGAAGCAGAACAAATTGTAGTATTGCTAAACTCGATTCTGCAAAGGACGGCGCTGGAAGGGGAAGACGAAGAGACGCTAAAGACCGTGAAGGAAAAGGCCGATGCCATTGTCCAGCTTCTTCACCAGGAGATGGAGACCATTGCCGAACAATATGCCCAGCTTAAGACGGGACGGCAAGCCATGGATGCCTATTACTCGCCGCCGGTCGGTTTGGGCTATTCGGAAGGGAAGTTTGTTGACCGCAAGGAATAAAAGTTTATCGACTATTATTTTCCCTTTTCTACTTGCATAATTCTTGATTTAAGGTATAATTGTTCATGAAGGTGTCTTGGTTTGGCGTTCACAGGAGGGATACTTTTCAGTATCAGAACGGATGGAACCCGGACAAATATATCCTTAGGAAAGGAAGTAGTTTTTTTAATGGCGTACGAGGACAAAACATTGGTATGCAAAGAGTGCGGTGCGGAATTTGTCTTTACCGCGGGTGAACAAGAGTTTTATGCCGAAAAGGGGTTCACTAATGAACCGGCACGTTGTCGGGAATGCCGTCAACAAAGAAAGCAAAGAGGCCGGACGATGACCGAGGTCGTATGTGACAACTGTGGGGTGAAAACCCAGGTCCCATTTACGCCCTCCCAGGATCGGCCAGTCTATTGTAAACAATGCTATGATCAGATAAAAGCTAGCTAAATGCAACTTTAACCCAACTGATTAGCATAACAAAAACAACCTCCTCTGCCCTCCAGGGGAGGTTTTTTTGTCGGCAATTTGGGAACCGGCGGGGCAAATTGAACGTTTCTTAAGTAAAGGAATTACCATGATTTCCAAAGGAAGCGAAGGATTATTTTCCCCGACCGGGAATATATCTAATATAACCTTTTACCGGATAAGGGGGTGGGGAAACGAACCAAATTGGGTATATTATTCATGACGCGGTTCGCCTCTGAAAACGACAAGGGAAGGAGTGGATAGGATGGACATTAAGGTTTTTGGAAAAAACCTTGAGGTAACTGATGCGCTCCGCGATTATGCGGAAAAAAAGGTGGGGAAGATCGCCAAGTTTTTTGCACAACCACCGACGGCATTGGTTACGTTGTCGATCGAACGGGGCATCCATGTTGTCGACATCACGATCTCCATCAACGGACTTTTGCTACGGGGGGAAGAAAAAAGCGCCGATATGTACAGTTCGGTTGATGGGGCCGTTGAAAAGATTGAACGTCAGATTCATAAATACAAAACAAAGATCAACCGGAAGATTCGGGAAGAGTATCGGATTATCTCTCCCACACCAGCTGATACTGTTGAGGTAACCGCTGAACCGAAGATTGTCCGCACCAAGCGGTTTGCAATTAAACCCATGTCGGCCGAAGAAGCCGTTATGCGAATGGAACTGCTGGGCCATGACTTTTTCGTCTTCTTCAATCCGGAGTTGGAAGAGGTCAACGTCGTATACAAACGTAAAGACGGTAATTACGGGTTGATCGAGCCGGAATTTTGAGGAAGAGGCGAAATACATAAATATTTAAGAACGAAAAGAACCGGTTCTAGCCGTCGGCTGGAACCGGTTTTTTGGTTGTTAGAAATATTCGTTGATAAAATTGGTCGCCGGAGGAAACAGGGCGGTCAGCACCGTTAAGAATTGGGGGTGGTCAAGGGTGAGGTCACCGTGGGCGACCAGCTCTTCCGGATGGGCGTTTCCCGTGATGAGGCGGGCGAGGGTGCCGACGGAACACCGGACCGCCGGTTGTTCACCGGTGGTTTTCGTCACCCGCATTTTTCCGGCGGCCACTTTTATCCTGTACTGGCCGTTGTTTTCGGGCAGGAGGGGGTCGGTGACCTCCAGCACCCATTCCACGGACAACGGCGGATAGGCGCCGGCTTCCAGCATCGGCGGCACCCTGGTGATCCGCCCGAGGAAGACCGGTTGTGTCCCCGGAGGGATGAAGGGGGTCAGTTGCGCGGCGCCGTCTTCCGGGACGGCAGGCGGACAGGAGGCTCCGGCCAGTTGGGCGGCGAGGTACGGCAAAAAAGAGTCTTTAAGAGTTGGGTCAAGGGCGATCAACTCCCGGAGGATCGGGCGGCCGTTGTCCGGCGGTAGGACCAAGGCGTAACCGTGGGGGGTACCGGCCCGGTCCGTGGCCAGCCAAGTTTTTCCCCCGTATAAAGAATGGTCCAAAAGGAGGCATGTCCAGTCCTGAGCCGAACGGGTGAGCCCGCCGTCGACGTGCGCGAAGAAACGCGCGTAGATATCAGCAAGCAGCGTAAGCTGTTGCGCTGCTTCGACTTGTCGGAACCGCCATGAGGATTCACCTTTTGGGTTGGGGTCCGCTTTGCCCGTCCGGTGGCCGGCGGGAGACAGGTGGTAGAGGCGGTGGTCGGCCCATTCCCCCCAGCCGAGCCGGGTATAGAATTTGGTGTTAAACGGGAGTAAGAATGTGAAATAGATCCCCCTGGCGGCCAGGTGGCGCAGGGCGTAAGTCAGGAGGGTTTTCGCCAGGCCCAACCGGCGAAAGGAGGGGGCGGTGGCCAAGGCGATCAAATAGGCCGCGGGGTAGTTTTGCCGGCGAAGCTTGACCGCCCGGGGGGAGAGGTGAAGATCACAGACCAACCGTCCTTTCAAGAAGATTCCCAGCCCGTCGGCGGGTTGAAAACGGGCTTGGAAATACCAGTCTAAAAAGGCTGGGAGGTCCTCAAAACAGACCTCCCAGAGGGTACGGGCTTGGTCCATGTCGTGCGGGGTCAAGGGTCTAATCTCCATTACGCGCCCACCTCGACCACGGTGTATTTCTCGACCATGCGGAAAGGATGGTAACGTTCTTTTGCTTGCCGTAGACCGGGGAGCCCCATGTCGTCTTCCCGGTTGATATACTTGGTATCGGCCCACTCGTGCGCGATAAACTGTTGGTTGATGACCGCATAGATCCCGGAAAACTCGGCGTTGGCCTTTTCAAAATGGACAATAGCGGTGTCTTTGTTCAGGCGGCTGCCGATGGCAAAAGCCTGGAGTTCACCGTAAACTTCCAAGGCCCCGCCCTTCAGCTTGAGGAGGGAAAAATGTTGAAACGCTTCTTGGAGGGCGAGACGCTCCTCATTCACCTCCGGTTGTCCGGCTTTCTCGGCCGCCCAGTGTTCAAATAGGCGTTGGCAAGCCGGAAAATGTTCCGGGGTTAGGGAGTGGTAGGTGAAGGGATAAAACTGTTGAAAACGGTTGATGTGGTTCCGTTTTTGCTGGTATTTCCGGCCGCGCAGTTCAATCAGGTCTTTCGTCCGGTAGAGGTAATCCCAGGAGGTACGGTCGGGAATGATCCGGTACCGGTCGGTGGGAAACAGGGACAGCATTTCCCGGGGGACCGCCCGGAAAACCGCCCCCTGGTTCTGCCGGTGGAAATAGGTATGAATCCGCTGCAGGACCGGGGCCGGGTCAACCCCGGGTTTAATAAGCGGCGCCAGGCAGTAGGTGGCTCCCTGATAAGTGCAGAGGAGAACGGCGTAATCCGAAGTTTGGTCGATTTGAACCTGAAAAGAGTCTCGCCAAAGAAACAAAGAGGGTGGGGCCAAATCGGAGACCTCAAGATAAAAATCCTTTAGAAAGGCGGAATACTGTTCGATGTCGGCTGGTGTTATCTTGTGTAAATAAATGTTTAAAACCCCCCCCTGCTTGTACTAAAACCCCCAAGTGGTTGGGGGTTCAATCTAATTATAACTCTTTCTTTCCACTAAAGAAAGGGGGGATTTACCATCGCTCAATCGGACCCGGGATCAGCAAAACATTTCCGGATGAGCCTCCCGCTAAAGAAAGGAGCGAAATCAGCCTTTTGGTTTGAAGACCAGAGCGACGAGGAAGCCGAAGATAATCGCGGCCGTAATTCCGGTGCTGGTCAATTCGAACATGCCAGTCAAAACTCCGATGACACCGTTTTTCTCCGCTTCGGCAATGGCCCCTTTGACCAAGGCGTTCCCAAAGCTTAAGATAGGCATGGTCGCCCCGCCTCCGGCAAATTCAATCAACCGGTCGTAAAGGCCGAGGCCGCCCAGGATCCCGCCGATTACTGTTAGGGTTGACAGGATATGACCCATATTCAGTTTGGTAAAATCCCAGACCAACTGGGTCAGGAGACAAATCAGACCACCCACCCAGAACGCATTGAAATACATTTGCCAATTCATGATGGACCCCACTTATCAGTTGGTGAAGAATTGCGCATCACACCAGTCAGAATTACCATTGGGTGGGGGAATTATACAGGGAAAGGCTGTAACCTCCCCGTAATTTCAATTTGTTTATTTCGTAATCCCAAAGATCTCAAAACTTTACCATAAGATGGTACAATGTAGACGAAAAAGAAAGAAGGAAGGAATAAGAAGATGAGACAATGTCCGGATTGCCAAGTTGAGATTAGAGGTTGGGAGTTGTTCTGCCCGCGGTGCAGCAAGCCTGTTTACGGTCTGGAAAAACCCCGTAGGGTTAAGGAACGTAAGTGGAGATTATTCCGGTAATCTTCACTTTTTTTGGCTGCGCCGCCCAGCTCTTCTTCGCGTAGCAGCTTAATAGTTTTAAATCCCTGCAAATTCGTAACCTACCCCGCCGTTGTGCCGGTCTTTTTTTATTGCCGTTTTGGCCAGTTATGGTGGGTTTTTTTTACGCTCGCGATCCCGGCACAAAAACCGTGTCTAAAAAAGAAAACCGTGTTTGGAACGGACATACTACAAATTATTAAGTTCGACACGGGGAGGGAGCGCTTTGGTGGAGAACAAACAGCAGGGAACGGGAGACCGGCCTCGGCCGGGCTTTAAACTCCTGCGCTGGCTGGTGGTATTACTCCTGATCGGCGGTTTAGCCGGTACCGTTCTGGTTTTATTTAACCCCTTTATTAGTGATATTGATCTGCGTCAGCTCCTCCGCCCCAATCTGCAGGCCTCCGTTCTGCTGGACCGGAACGGTGAGGAACTGTTGACACTTAGCCCGTCACGGGTGGCCTGGACGCCTTTGGAGAAAATCCCGTTGTTCCTGCGCCGGGCGGTGGTGGCGGTGGAAGACCGGCGTTTCTATGAGCACCGGGGGGTCGACTTCCAAGGCGTATTGCGGGCGGTCTATTATAATTTGCGCCGCCAGGAACGGGCCCAGGGGGGAAGTACCATCACGCAGCAGTTGGTGAAGAATCTTTTACTTACCAATGTGAAGACGATCCCCCGGAAACTGGTGGAGATCGGTTACGCGGTGAAGATTGAACAAAACTACTCAAAGGATGATATCCTGGAGGCGTATTTAAACGGGATCTACTTTGGCCATGGCGTCTATGGGGTGGAAGGGGCCGCC
>JAAYMP010000003.1 GCA_012521315.1 Bacillota bacterium | reverse complement strand
CCATGCGTTTAAGACGGGTTCCGCCCTCCCGGATTGTTTTGCCGATGATTAAGGCGGAGAAAGCGGGATTGGAGATCACCGTGGATAAACTGGAAGCCCACTATTTAGCCGGCGGTAATGTGGACCGAGTGATCGATGCTTTGATCGCAGCCCAACGGGCGGAGATCAATTTGACTTTCGAACGGGCGGCCGCCATTGACCTGGCCGGACGGAACGTTCTTGAAGCGGTGCAGATGAGTGTTAACCCGCGGGTGATCGAGACGCCGGAGATTTCGGCCGTGGCCAAAGACGGTATCGAACTGAAGGCGAAAGCCCGGGTTACCGTCCGCGCCAACATTGACCGCCTGGTTGGGGGGGCCGGAGAAGCTACGATTATCGCCCGGGTTGGGGAAGGAATTGTGACGACGGTGGGTTCGTCGGAGAGTCATAAGGATGTTCTGGAAAACCCGGATCGGATCTCCCGAACGGTCTTGGAGAAGGGGTTGGATGCCGGGACCGCCTTTGAGATCCTCTCCATTGACATTGCCGACGTGGATGTCGGCCGGAATATCGGGGCCACACTTCAGATCGACCAAGCGGAAGCCGACAAGAACATTGCGCAGGCCAAAGCTTCGGAGCGCCGGTTTGCGGCGCTGGCGCGGGAGCAGGAGATGAAAGCGATGGTTCAAGAGATGCGGGCCCGCGTGGTCGAAGCCGAGGCCGAGGTGCCGCGGGCCTTGGCGGAAGCGCTGCGTTCCGGAAAGATTGGGGTCATGGACTACTACCAGCTCCAGAATATCCAGGCCGATACGGCGATGCGGGATGCCATCGGTAAAGGGCCGAAGCTGAACGACGCGACCGACGATCTGAGAAAATAGGAGTGGATTAGATGGGGTGGATTTGGTTTCTATTTGTGGTCTTTTCCGTGCTGGGCAATCTTCTGGAAAAGTTGATGAAGGAACAAAATCCTTCCCGGCCTGTTAAGCCCGGCGAAGAAAGGGGCCGGCCACTCCCGCCAGGAAAACCCTTTTCCTTCCCGCCCATCCTGATGGAAGAGTGGGCTGAAGAAGAGGAAGAAGAAAGGGGACCGGCCAACACTTTACCCAAGACCGAGCCGGGACGGAGGCCCCTTCCCGCAGAAAAGAGTACGCCCGCCAACCCGACGGTTTTGGCACCGGAAAAGGAGAGGCTGGTCCGGGATGCGGAGGAGGATAGGTTCTTCGGCCAACTGGAGGAGTGGGGCGCAAAGGACTTTGGCGTTGCCTTTTCTCCTGACGCGGATGAGGTGGAGGAAGCGGCCGACCCCGACGGACGGGGAATTGACGCCCGTTACCTTTACGACGCCCTTCTTTGGGCGCATGTCTTGCCCAGACCGGACTGGCGGACTGTTCCTTGGCGACGGCGACCCTGAGGTGTTCAGAAGTGATCGCGGCCCGCGGGAAAAACGGCGGGCAAGGAAAGGTTGGTTACGAAAAGTAACCAGCCTTTTTTTTACTTCAGAGCGGGGAAAAGTTGGTTAACTGGTGATGTATACTTAATACTTGGTGTGACTTTGGGATTTATGGTAAAAAAGATGGTATAATCGATAGAAATAACCTCGGAGGTGACGAGATGCTGGAGTTTAACAAGCGAAGCAACACGTTGGAACAACGGGCCTATCAATATATGTTGCAGGATGTGCAAGAGCCTAATCTATACCGGCATTTGTACAATTATGATGAAGTGCCGAAGATCCCGTTTAACCACCGACACGTGCCGATGCGCCCTCCGCAGGAGATCTGGATTACCGATACCACCTTCCGCGATGGGCAGCAGGCGCGTGAGCCTTATACGGTGGAGCAGATTGTGCACCTGTATAAGTTACTGCACAAACTGGGTGGCCCGAAAGGCATTATCCGCCAGAGCGAATTCTTCCTCTACAGCAAGAAAGATAAAGAAGCGGTTGAGCGCTGTATGGAGCTGGGCTACGAATATCCCCAGATTACCAGTTGGATCCGGGCCGTGAAGGAAGACTTTCAGCTTGTTAAACAGATGGGAATTAAAGAAACGGGGATCCTGGCCAGTGCTTCCGACTATCACATCTTTAATAAACTAAAGTTAACACGGAAGCAAGCCATGGAAAAGTATCTCTCCATTGTCAGAGCCGCGCTGGAGATTGGGATTATCCCCCGGGTCCACCTGGAAGACATCACCCGGGCCGATTTTTACGGTTTTGTGGTTCCTTTTGCCATTGAACTGAACAAACTCTCCGAAGAAAGCGGGATCCCAATTAAGATCCGGGCTTGCGACACGATGGGTTTCGGGGTTAATTATCCCGGCGTCGCCTTACCCCGCAGCGTTCCGGGGATCATTTACGGTTTGTGGCACCATGCGGGGATCCCCAGTGCGCAACTGGAGTGGCATGGCCATAACGATTTTTACCGTGCGGTGGCCAACGCCGGAACCGCCTGGCTTTACGGGTGTTCCGGGGTGAACTGTACTTTATTGGGAATCGGCGAAAGGACAGGGAATTGTCCGTTGGAGGCGATGGTTTTTGAGTATGCCGCGCTCCGGGGAACCTTGGACGGGATGGACCCGACGGTGATCACCGAGATTGCGGAGTACTATACCAAGGAGTTGAACTATAAGATCCCGCCGATGACCCCGTTCGTCGGGCGTTACTTTAATTCTACGCGGGCGGGGATTCATGCCGACGGTCTTTTGAAAGACGAAGAGATCTACAACATCTTTAACACGGAAAAACTCCTGAATCGTCCCGTGGTCGTGGCGGTTAACCAGTCTTCCGGCGCCGCGGGAATCGCCTTCTGGATTAATCAGTATTTTGACTTAAAAGGGGATAAACGCATCGATAAAAAGGACCCCCGCATCCAAAGGATTAAAGAGTGGGTTGACCGGGAATACGCGGAAGGGCGCAACACAGTGATCGGCGATGAGGAATTGGAGGTAGTGATCAAAACCGAAACGCCCGATTTATGGAAGGAATTATCGGTGGATCAACCTTAAGCTTCGGGCAGAGGAATAAGGTTTAATAAGGTTCGTTATGGAGCCGCCGCTTGGCCGCAGGCGGCTCTTTTTTATCTGATCGACCCACTGCGAACACGGAATGGGTCGCGCGGAGTAGGCACCCGTTGGACAAGGAAATTTTTGAAACTTGAAATAAGGGCCGGACCTTCAAAGTTTAAAAGATAATGTGTAAAGATAAATCTTGTGCGAACAGTGGCAGGAAAATCTATTTTAAAATGGAATTTTTTTGTTAATAAGTCGGTGCTGTTTTGCTCGATAAACCCCACTGGGGTCGATGGTTTATGAAGATATTGTTCAAGGGATGAGCCAAGGAGTGTGGGAGGATGAAGAAGAAACCGGTGACGACCCTGTTGGTATTAGGTTTTATATTTTTAATCGCCGATGGCGCCTTAGCCTGCGTTGGGGCCAGGCCGCACGGGATGGGAGGAGCTTTTATTGGCGTGGCCGACGATATTAATGCCGTTTATTGGAACCCGGCGGGCCTGGTTCAATTGGAAAAAACCGAATTTACCTGGACTAGAACGTTAAACAACCGGGATACGGTAAATTACGATGATTTCCTTGCCGTTGGTTCATATAACGAGAGGTCGGACATGGCCTACGCCATCGGCTATATCAATATTGCCGATTACTATCTAGCCGATCTGGGTTATGGCACTTTGGGTTATATCGATAATAAAATCCGGTGGTTAGTCTTTTCGCTGGCGAAAAAAATTACCCCGCAACTGTCAATCGGGGGAAATATAAGGTATATGTACTTTAGTCTCCAGATTGATGATTATTGGGGTTATTTCCTTGGGGGGGACGCAGCAGAGTTTATCGGCTTAGACCTAAGCCTCTTTTGTCAGGCCGACGACAGATTGACTTTCGGATTACTGATTCAGGACATTAACCGTCCGGAATTTACAATCTTGGGGACAAAATATTACTACATCCGCAACGTACGCCCGGGGATCGCTTACCGGATTACCGATTCTCTGCTGGTGAGTGCTTCCATCTATGATTTGTTGGAGGAGCTCCCTAAGGAACAGATGGACAACCGCTTCCGGATCGGTCTCGAACAGAAGATTGACCTGTTATCCATTAGATTCGGATCGGAGAACGGGAACACGACTTTCGGTTTTGGGATAAAGGCAAACCATTGCGCGGTGGATTATGTAATCTTAGGGGATGACCTAGGGGATACCCATATGTTAGGATTAACTTATAAATTTTAAAGACCGTGACAGAGTTGATCCCTTTAGTTTGCTGCCTGTTCTACGACGGCCGATGGGCGGAAAAGCTTGGTCTTCTCCGCCGTGAGAAAGGTTTCGTGACGATCTTGGCCAAAAATTTAAGCAGCACTTTAAGCAGATTGTAAACCGCCCAGGCGACGACCAGTCCGCAGGCACCGTAGATTAGTCCTTCGATTGTGGTGGGGATCCCCGGCTTAAAAACGGTCAAGGTTTCTTTGATGATCGCCAAGTCGTATTCCTTTAGGAAAACCCACCACCGGGCATATAACGGGGCGTTATTGAGGGCCAGGAAGGAGTTTTCCAAGGCCTTGATTCTGTCGATTAATTCGACGATGAGCTGGCCGGAAGAGGCGAAGATCTCATTGCCCGACTGAAGGTGGGTGGCGATGTACTCCTCCAGGGTCATATTGAAGTATTCGGCGGTCAATTCGTAGTTGAGCAACAAGAACTGGGCTTCGGCCAGATGGCCGCCTAATCTCTGCAAATACTGCGCAAAGAACTGGGGAAATTGCGCAAACCCAACGACGCCCAGTACGGCAAAGGCCCGGTCGAGTAAGCCATTGAGCATGCGGAAGAGGAGTCCCTGTGGTTTACCCATTAAAAACACTTCCTTTGGTAGTTACTGGTTCCGTTGCTATCTCAGTTTTACCCATGCTAAGTAGAGTTCCTAAATTTATGTTTTCTCCGAAAATGCCCAAATTCCTTTATCGTAAAAACAAAACGACGCTTGCGCGTCGTTTTTTACACTGTGGCGTTTTGGAAAAGGGACCGCCACCCAGCGTTTTTTTTGTGTTTATTCTTCTTCTTCCGGTGCCAACAACTCTCCATTCTCGCCATCGACGGGAAGACCAAATTGGTCCGAAATAACGTTTAAACAGTCGGCGATCACGGCACAGATACAATCACAATCGACAAAGATAATTTTCCGGTCCAGCGTGGCGACAAGGACCTCATCGATGACGGCAAGGACTTTGACCCATTCCCGATCGCCCGAATCCAAGAGGAGGAGAACCTTTTCTCCTTTTAGTCTTTCTAACACATCGCAGATGTTCTCAAGGCGTGGTCTGGTTATGGTCGTTACCCCCTTTCCGTTACTGTAAAACATCCTATGATGACCTTGATCAGTAGTTGCTACTTCAAATGTAATAAAAAATAAGCAATTGGAATGGGGCTAAACAACTACCACCCTGGACGACGGCCATCGCCACGAGTTTCGGGTGGCGACCCTCATTGAAAATCCGTCAGGGTGGTAAGTCCATCGAATCTTAAAAAAAGCAAGTTTTTAAAGCATCGGGAGCACAGCGTTCTGCGGATGCTTTTTTTGTGGCAGGTAATACCGGTCGGTCGACAAGATGATCTGCTGCCACGGCTTGGGCTACACTGAAAGACCGGCCGTTTAATCCGGCCGGTCAAAATCCAGGGTGTTTTTGATTTTATCCAACAATTGGGCCACTTTCTGTTCGTTTTCCTTGATTTCAAGGGGGTTTACCCAGGTCAGATAGCGGGTAAGCAGGTGATCAATATAGGCCATTTGCGTGGCGGGATCTTTCGGATCAAGCCCCGAGAAGCCTTGGAAAAGATCCAATGGTAAGCATAAGGAGATAATAACGGAGATAATTTGCATCAGGGAGAGGCGGATTTCCCTTTCCGTCAAAGCCGGGTTTTCCTTTGGGATTCGCTCGGCTATCGTCTCCATGAACTGATCCAATTGCCGGAGAAAAGATTGGCCGAACTTCTGGACAACATCGGGAACCGAAAAATAAGCCCTTACCAAATTGGGGTAATTAACAATCCCTTCTAACAAAAAAGACAAGAAGACTTTGAGAAGGGAGTAAGTAGGTAAATCGTTATCTTTCAAGATTTCATTGAGGTCGATAAAAAAGTGGCTAAGGGTAAAAGTGAAAGTCTCTTCCAAGAGATGATCCTTGGATCCGAAGTAGTAGTTAATAGCGGCGTTGTTAACCCCGGCGGCCTGCGCGACATTTCGGGTAGTGACAGCATTATAGCCGTCTTTTTCGATACATTCGATTGTGGCCAGAATAATTTTGGTTTTGACGGTAGTACGATCCTGAACCATACTGTCACCTTCATTAAAACATCTGCTTTAAGCAGATTTATTCATTCCTACTTTATCCCAGGAGAATCATTCAGTCAAGGGGGAACAAGTTTAACCCGACCGGTCAGGGAGACCTAAACCATAATCGGCGTATTTAATCCCGCACATTTTTTCCGATAAAATCCACAGGCGTTGTCGAGCGTCGGCTTTTCTGACATACCGGCTGGGCGGGGTAGGCTTGCCGTCTTTCCAATAGATGGCATCCGCCTTTTGTACTGCCGGGTTACTCGCTAAAAAGATACTGGTTGCCGCAGCGTCTTCGGGACGACGTCCTTTGCGCCGCCGTTTTTGCCAGACCCAGCAGGCCAGACCGGTTGTGTTTTTGAAGCCAATCTCCGTATTAACAAGCCCCGGATCGGCGGCGAAAGCGCGAAGAGTGGAGTTCGTAGTGGAGAAGCGCCGGTCAAGTTCGGCAATGAATAAGACATTGGCCAGTTTTGACTGTTTATAAGCCCATAAACCATTATAATGTTTCCGAAGTTGCAGGTCTTTCCAGTACATGATTGTGCCGTAATGGGAACCGGAACTGACGGAAATAACCCGCCCGGCCGGTGCGGCCATCAATAAGGGCATTAGTTGGTGGGTAAGGAGGAACGGGGCCAAATGATTCACTGCTAATTGGAGCTCGAAACCCTCGTCGGTGGTCATAAACCAGCTGCTAAAAGTACCGGCGTTATTAATCAAGACATCTAAAACCCCGTTCCGTTCATCCCAAATTTTCCTGGTGATTGCTGCTGCCAACGCCCGGATCTGTTTTTGTGAAGCAAGGTCGGTTTGGAAGAAAGTAATGGCGGCCTGCGGGTTGGCTGTTTTGATCAATGCCTCTGCTTCACTACATTTTGCTTTGGACCGTCCAACGCCAATTACGTAGGCCCCTTTTTGGGTAAGGCCTAAAGCAGTGGCTAAACCAATTCCCGAGGTTGCTCCGGTGACGACCACTGTTTTTCCATCCATTAACTGTCCTGCCATGTTCAAGCCTCCTGTTGGTAAACGCTCTCTCTTGTGTCTACTGTAACATTACTTGCCACAAAAAGTCAAGCAAATGTTTTATACAAACATTTTAAGCAATTGCTTGACATATTGGCCTACCTTAGCTATGATTAGCTCTAGAAAAGAATTTAGTTGGCAACTTCTTTTTGGCCACCATTTGGAAGGACGATCGGAACAATTCTGAAGGGGAATTAAGGAGTGGAGGATGAGCCGAATGGATAGTTACGTGTGTATTACTGGCGCGACGGGAGGTTTGGGCCGGGCGTTTGCGGTTGAGTGTGCGGAACGGGGGTGGGATCTCGTTTTAACTGATTTATCGGCGGAGGCTTTAGCAAATTTAGCTACGGCTTTATCTGTAGCGTACGAGGTGAACGTCCGGTCTTATCCTTGCGATTTAACGGATAACGCCTCCCGCGAAGCAATGTTTGAGGCGTTTCGTCAGAGCAATTTAACCTTTTGGAGTTTGATTAATGTCGCTGGGATTGACTATGAAGGCCCCTTTAAGGATCGTACGCTGGGACAGATCCGTAAGGTGATCCGGTTGAATATCGAGGCCACTTTAGAAGTGACCAGGACTATCCTGGATTTACGGGATGAAACAAAAGTATTTCGCCTGATCAACGTTTCCAGTCTGGCCTCTTTCTATCCGATGCCGGTGAAAGCGATCTACGCGGCTTCGAAACGTTTTCTTTTGGATTTTTCCTTAGCTTTACGGGAAGAATTGCGGCCATGGGGCGGGACGGTGACCACCCTTTGTCCGGCGGGCATGCCGACAACGGCTGAGGTAATCAACCGGATCAATGCCCAAGGTTTGATGGGCCGGATTACTACTAAAAACGTGGGTTTTGTGGTGGCCCGGACCTTGGACCATGCGTTAAAGGGCCACAGCGTTTATATACCTGGATTGGTCAATCGCCTTCTGCGGTTGCTGGGAGGGCTGATTCCGCCGACCTTAGTTGCGCATCTGATCGGCCACCGCTGGAGGAGTACCCATCAACGCGCGCTCAAAAGTTTATGTCTTCCAGGATGACCATGGAAAGATATTATCCTTATTTCCTCTTGTTTCTGTATTTAAGGTTTAATTAAGGTGGAATTTTGCGGGCCTACCAAAAGGTAGACATGGTTGTAATAAAGAAGATAATAGATATAATCCTAAACTATATTATTAAAATTGCACATGGTCTAGGGAGGCGGCGGCATGAACTGGTTGATGCTTTTGATGAGCACTTTGATCTTGGCGATGCTGATCTTCGCGTTAGTGATGCGCTATTTTCTTCACTTGGAAAGGATGGCCCTGATTAAACAGGGAATTATCCCTCCGGCGCTGATAAACCCGATTCTTAAAAGAGGGTCATTCGGATTATTACTGGCCGGTTTAATAACGCTCTTCAGCGGGGTTGGGTTACTGGCCGGGCTTTACTATGGCTTGGGAACGGGGTTTTGGTTAATTGGGGGATTTGTGCCAATCGGGGTTGGGTTGGCGTTGATCTGTGGTTATTTATTAAGCGGGGGTCAGGTCAGCGGTAAGCAAGAGCCTCCCCAGGAGGGACTCGGCGACGCCGGTAACGGCCGCGCAGCCTTAATAAACTCCGGTGAACGCGGGAGGGGAATGGGGGCGCCTGAAGACCTGAAGAAATGAAGGAAGGAGGCTCCGCTTGGAGCCTCCTTCCTTCTCTGGCGTTTACCTAACATGCTGATCTTGGTGGAACACAGATGACTTGGCCGGGATTGATCAGGTTTGGATTCGGGATCTGTGGGTTGAAGCGTATGAGGCAATTTAAGGGAATACCGAACCGGTTGGCAATATTAAACATGGTATCGCCGGCCCGAACCGTATACAGGAATCCTCCGGGTGGGCATTGGGGTTGGGGTGCCCCGACACAGGCGGATGCCGGCGGCACACAGAGGACCTGGCCCGGGAAGATCAGATTCGGGTTCGGGATCTGCGGGTTGAAGCGAATAAGGCAATCTAAAGGAATCCCAAACCGGTTGGCGATGTTGAACATGGTGTCACCAGCCCGCACCGTGTACAAGATCCCCCCTGGTGGACAGGGAACCGGGGTTGGCACGCAAGCGGACGCCGGTGGGATGCACAGGACCTGACCAGGGAAGATTTGGTCGCCGGTCACTTGCGGATTGAAGCGGCGCAGGCAGTCCAGAGGAATGTTAAAGCGGTTGGCGATGCTAAAGAGGGTGTCTCCAGCTTGCACCGTGTACAAGAATCCTCCCGGCGGGCATTGCGGTTGCGGGACACAAGCGCTGGCCGGCGGGATGCACAGGATTTGGCCAGGGAAGATTTGGTCGCCGGTCACTTGCGGATTGAAGCGGCGTAAACAATCTAAAGGAATGCCGAAGCGGTTGGCGATGCTAAAGAGGCTGTCTCCGGGTTGCACCGTGTAGAAGGATCCTCCCGGCGGACAGGACGGCGGTGGTGGCGTCGCACAGGCGGACGCCGGCGGGATGCACAGGACCTGACCGGGGAAGATCTGGTCGCCGACCACTTGCGGATTGAAGCGGCGTAAGCAATCTACTGAAATTCCGAACCGGTTGGCGATGCTAAAGAGGGTGTCTCCGGCGCGCACCGTATATAGAATACCCCCCGGCGGGCAGGCAGGTTGTTGCGTTGGTTCAAAAGCCTGGGTCGTTTCGGCAATGTTTTGTTCCTTTTCGGACATTTTGGCACCTCCTTGCGGAATAAGTACTGTTCAATCCTGATATTAAGGTATTCGTCGGGCCGAAAGGAGGCACCAAGATTTCGGCATAAAACTATATTCCTTATGAACAATGCTTAATCGTCCCGGTTGAACAGGTGGTTTTGAAGTAAAAAAAATGCCCCCTAGGAGGCAGTTCCCTATTTGCCGGTGGTTGGATTTATTGTTAGATTAACCGGAAATTCAAACCAATTTTCGCCCACGAGTTTTTTTCGGTGGCGGAGGATAATATAAAGTGATTATATTCAAAGTTTACAGTGGTATCGCCATGGGGATGCCACTCGTATCCGATGGTTAACGGGAGATTATTCTTACCATCCGCTTCATCCCTTAACTTGGCGTCAATTGGACTTAAGCGGTTAATTCCGAGCCAAAAGTTGCCTTTTCGGATGAGCCCGCCCAGATCAGCGGTAATGCCCTGCGGCTGAGACTTAATCCCCAGTTTAAGTTCGAGATAGTATTTATTATCCCTGCCTATGGTGCGGGAAGGGTAGGTTCCCAGGTAATAGGTGTAAGACCGTTCTTTATTAATTAGATTGTTGATCATGACAGCATCGAAGCGATATGTATCTTTCTCCAGGGTGACCTGCCAAGGTGTTATTTCATGGGTTGAAATATTGCTTGTGACATGATCACACCAGTTATAGATCAATCCGAGTTTGGCATCGTCAGTAAAACAATAATTGAATTTAACTTGATGGTATCTTTTAAAAGTTTCAGTGGCAAAAATGTTTATCCCCCGGTTGAAGAAATCAAGTTCAAAATCGATCATAAAGGTACTGGCCATAACAGCCTGCCCGTCCAATTAGATAAACATTATCAAGAGAAATAAGCATAAGACTGTTTTTTTCATTACAATCTTTTTCATAACAATCCTCCCTTTGTGCAAAGGAAATGAATGATTACTGTTAAGCGTAGATTAGTAATTAACATACTACACAATAAAGTTTAAATAGTCTACACAAGTATAAGTATATCGCGATTTTGAAAATTATGTCAAGAGGAGGACAAACGGGATTAATCACAATTTGGTTTTAGGAGGTATTCTTGTTGGGTCAAATCAAAGCCGTTCTTTTTGATTATGGTGGTATGCTCTCGATGAAACAGGTTCCGGAAGAAATCGAAGCGATGTTGGGACTCTTGCAGGTTGCTTGTTCATTGATGATACGGAAGCAAACGTTAATGCTGCCCAAAAGTTGGGGTTTTCTTTTTACCATTACCGGGTCCCGCGGATCTGGTCTGCTTAAGCAAAGCATATGATTGCTTTTCTTTTGCCTACCTTCACTAGCTGGGACCAAACGGTATAATGGAAATATCCTTTGCCCACCGGTGGTAATTCTAACGGTGAGGGATGAAAAGGCCGGGACAAGCCCGGCCTTTTACGCGAGAAATTTTCCTGTAATTTTCCCTGCTCAAGTGAGTTAACGATTGGGGATGCAAACTTGCTGCCCGACCTGTAATTGATTGGGGTTGATCCCAGGGTTCGCAGCCGTAATGGCGGCTACTGTGGTGCCAAAACGTTGGGCGAGGCTAAAGAGGGTATCCCCGGACCGGATAATGTAGATAAAGCCGGAACAGGTCGCCGGGGTTTGGATCGGTGCCGGGGCGGGAATGCAAATCTGTTGCCCCACTTGCAAATTGTTTGGGTTAACGCCAGGGTTGGCGGAGGTTAGAGCTTGTACGGTCACGCCAAAACGGGAAGCGAGGGAAAAGAAAGTATCGCCGGCACGGATGGTGTAGAGAAAACCGCCAGGGCAAGGGCCGGGCGCGGGAGCGCGGGCGGGAACGCAGATCTGTTGTCCAATCTGAAGCCGATTGGGATCGACCCCCGGGTTAGCCGCTTGGAGGGCAGCGACGGTGGTTCCGAAGCGCCGGGCGATGCTGAAGAAGGTATCACCGGATCTGATGGTGTAGAGAAAACCACCGGGGCAAGGAGCGGGGCCAGGCGCCACCGGAATGCAGATCAGCCGTCCGACCTGTAAAGAGTTGGGATCAAGGCCGGGGTTGGCGTTGAGGATGGCTTGGACAGTTGTGTTAAACCTCTGGGCCAGCGCGAAAAGGGTGTCCCCGGGAATGATGGTGTAAATGGTGCCGCCGGGACAGGAGATCTGACTGATGACCATTTGCTGTTCGTTCATGCCCATCTTTGATTCCTCCATTCGTAATCTACTACAAACTATGCGGCAGCAGGGTAAAAGGTAAGAGGTCAAAGTAATTACTTATTGTGCTTTAAACCGGAAGACGTTAAGTTGAAGAAAAGCATTCCCGCGGCGGGCGTAATGGGATTTAGCCTTAAGGAACTGGATATACTGTGAAAGCGGCTGCCGTGTTGTTTTTGCGGAAAGAAAAAAGGGGGGGGAGCAAGGATCAACGCCGACCGGATTGATGAACAGTATTATTATGCCGGTGACGATTTAGGCGCCGTCTACGCCCCCGCGCGGACGGTCTTCACGGTTTGGTCGCCTCCCGCCCGCGAAGTAAGTCTCTGTATTTACCGTCAAGGACGGGGCGGGGTTAAGACCGTCTACCCCATGGTCCGGGCCGAGGGTGGAATCTGGCGCGGGGAGGTGGAAGGCGACTGCCATGGGCTGTATTATACCTATGCGGTTACCCATGAAGACCGTACTTATGAAGTGATGGATCCCTATGCCCGGGCGGCCGGAGTCAACGGCGACCGGGGGATGGTCGTTGACCTAGCCCGGACCAACCCGGAGGGTTGGGACGAGACCGAACGGCCCGGGCTGGAGGCGATGGTGGATGCGATCATCTACGAATTACATGTCCGCGATTTTTCGACCCATCCGCAAGCGGGGATGCACTGGAAAGGTAAATTTTTGGCTTTTACGGAAGCCGGGACCCGGGGCCCCGCGGGGGTGAAGACCGGCCTTGACCATTTGGTTGATTTGGGCATTACTCACCTGCATTTAATGCCGATCTTTGATTTCGCCTCCGTTGACGAAGCCGAACAGGAAAATCCCCAGTTCAACTGGGGATACGATCCGAAAAACTATAATGTTCCGGAAGGCTCCTACGCGACCGATCCTTTCGACGGAGCCGTTCGCATCCGGGAGTTGAAGGCGGCGATTCAAAGTCTGCACCAGCGGAAGATTGGTGTGGTCATGGATGTGGTTTATAACCATACCTATAAAGCCTGGGACTCCAATCTCAACCGGTTGGTCCTCGGGTACTATTACCGGATGAATCCGGACCGCAGTTTTGCCAATGGTTCGGGGTGCGGGAATGAACTGGCGACCGAGCGGCCGATGGTGCGGAAATTCCTCATTGATTCGGTGGTTTACTGGGCCCGCGAATACCGGGTGGACGGTTTCCGGTTCGACCTGATGGGGCTGATTGATCTGGAAACCATGCGGCAGATCCGGCAAGCCCTTGACCGCGTAGCCCCCGGGATCATCATTTACGGGGAAGGTTGGACCGGCGGGCCTTCACCGCTCCCCGGCGAGCGGGCTGCCCTAAAAGGAAACGCCTGTCAGGTACCGGGGGTTGCTTTTTTCAATGATTCGGCCCGGGACGGGATTAAGGGGAATGTTTTTAACGGTCCGGAACCGGGTTTTGTCAATGGCCGTCCGGGTCTGGAGGAGAGTGTCAAGTTTGGCATCGTGGGAGCCACTTTTCACCCCCAGCTCTGTTATGAGCGGGTCAATTATGACCACGGACCGTGGGCTTGCGCGCCGGCGCAATCGGTGGTCTACTGCGAAGCCCATGACAACCTGACCCTCTGGGATAAGCTGGCCATGACCAATCCGGATGAACCGGAGGCCCTGCGGATTAAAAGGCATAAACTGGCCGGGGCGGTTGTGCTGACCAGTCAAGGCATTCCCTTTCTCCACGCCGGACAGGAATTTCTCCGGACCAAGGGCGGGAACGCCAACAGTTATATGGCGCCCGACGCAGTCAACCAATTGGATTGGGCCCGCAAAGCCCGTTTTGCCGAGGTCTACACCTATTACCGGGGGTTGATTGCGTTGCGCAAAGCCCACCCGGCTTTTCGCCTGCGGACCACCGAACAGATCCAAACCCACCTCCGTTTTCTCGATCTGCCGGCACAGCTCATCGGTTATACGCTTGGGGAGTATGCCAACGGCGATCCCTGGCGGACGATTGTGGTCCTGTTCAACGCGAAAGACACCCCGGCGACGGTGGCGCTCCCCGGTGACGATTGGGTGGTCGTTGTTGACCAGGAGCGGGCGGGGACCGAGGCGGTGGCCGTTCTTCCTTCCAGCGCGGTGGAGGTGGCCCCGCTCAGCGCCTTGGTCCTGGTGGACCGGGTAAGTTTCGGGCAAAGCCCGGGGACGGGCGGGAACATTTGATTAACCGGAGGCGTGTTCACTGGCGGACGCGGAGGGAGCAGCGAAGCGGCACCGTCCTCACTCCTCCTGGGTTCCCCCCTTGAAGAAGGGAAAAGGCTGGCCGAAGATTAACTCCCAGAGGTTGGCCGGTGGCTGGCAGGTTTCACAGGTGGCGGTGGGGTGAGCCCCCCAGACGAAGCTTTTCTCCTCCACCTTCTGGCAGTGGGGATTGGGCAGGAGTCCGCTTTTTTGGCAGACCCTTAGCTGGATCCGGCGGTGGCGGGCGCAGTAGACCGTCGGTTCGGAACCGTAAAGGAAGTATTCGTTGTAGCCTGGACAGTCCGGCGCGGCCAGGAGGCCGGTTTCCCGGCAGATCCGGCGGGAGACGATCCCTTCGGGGACGGAGAAATTGCGGACGGGCGTATCTTGGAGTGCCTGCTTCATGAAAGCCGCCCACAGAGGGGCCGCCAGGGAACCGCCGCCGGCGCGGAGCGGCTTGTTCTGGTCGTCGCCGAGATAAACCACGGCGGCCAGATCGGGGGTGAAACCGACAAACCAGGCATCCCGGTTCCCCTGGGTAGTCCCGGTTTTCCCCGCGGCGGGCCGTTGCAGGGTCGCCCGGACGCCGGCGGCGGTCCCGCCGGGGCCGACCACATCTTGCAGGACCGAGGTGATCAGGAAGGCCAACCGCTCATCGATGACCTGACGGGGACGGGTTTTCCGTTCCCAGATCATTTTACCCTCGGCGTTGTAAATCCGCTGCACGGCATGGAGGGGGACGGCTTTTCCGCCGTTGGCCAGCGGGAGATAGGCCTGGAGAAGTTCAAAAGGGGTTACTTCCGAGGTGCCCAAAGCGAGGGAGAGGTTTTCCGGCATGGCGCTAACGATGCCCAACCGGCAGGCCATATTGATGGTGGGTTTTATTCCTAACCGTTGGTGCAGGGTGACCGCCACAATATTACAGGAAGTGGCCAAGGCTTCGCGCAGAGTCAAGTCCCGGTTATGATAAGGCTGGCTGCCGTAGTCATGGGGTTGGTAGGCTTCGGTCTCGGTCGTGGGAAAGGAGACGGTCCGGCAGGGGATGGACGAAGCCAAGGTATAACCCGTTTCCAGGGCAGCCAGGTAGACAAAGGGTTTGAAGGCGGACCCGGGTTGACGGAAGGCACTGGTGCCGCGGTTGAAAGGTGTTTTATAGTAATCGGTCCCGCCCACCAAAGCCTTGATCGCCCCGCTGGCGGGGTCGGCGGCAATCAAAGCACCCTGGGGTTGCAGATCCTTTTGGAGCGGGGCCAGGCGGTTTTGCAAGGCTTCTTCCGCCGCGGTTTGGACGGGAAGGGAGAGGGTGGTTTCGATGGTCAGGCCGAGATTTTGGATCTGTTCTTTCGAGATGTTGAGGATCCGACCGGCTTCTTCCAGGGCGTAGTCGAGAAAATACAGGGCCTGCCGGGGTGTTTTTTTCAAACCGGGCAGGCGCAGCGGTTCCTGTAAAATATCTTCCTGTTCTTCAGGGGAAATAGCCCCGACCGCGACCATCCGCGCCAGGACCGTCTGCAGGCGCCGGGTGGCTGCCTCCCGGTTGAGATAGGGCGAGTAGAGGCCGGGGCCCTTTGGCAGTCCGGCGAGCATGGCAAGCTCCGCCCGGTTCAACGCCGAGAGCGGCCGGCCAAAATAGGTGAGAGCGGCGGTTTTAACCCCAAAGGCCCCGTGGCCGAAGTAGATCTGGTTTAAATATAACTCCAGGATCTCATCTTTTGAGTAGTGCAGTTCCAGCCGTAAAGCCCAAAAAAGCTCTTTTAACTTGCGGATGAGGGTCCGCTCCGCCGACAAATAACAATTCTTCGCCACTTGTTGGGTGATGGTGCTGAACCCCTGCAATCCTTCCCGCACAAACAGATTATGATAAAGGGCGCGGCCGAAACTGACCGGGCTGAAACCGTTGTGTTGATAAAAACGGTGGTCTTCAACGGCTAAAAAGGCCTGTCGCAAAAAGGGCGGGATCTCCGCCAGCGTGGCCAGTTCCCGGTTTTCCCGGTAGAGCAGGGCGATGACCTCGCCTTCGGCGCTGAGGACCCGGCTGGTCACCGGTTGCTCGGGCGGGGCCAGCGGCAGGCAGAGGATGACCAGAAGGGTGACGGTTACCGCCAAAAAGACCTTTTGGAGCAGGACGCGCCAGCACCGTTTTAAGGCGACCAAGCCTTTTACTTCTCCTTTTCTTATCTCATCCATTTATCTTCCCACCCGCTGCTCGGAAATGATCGCCGAAAAGAAAACGCCCTAGCGAGGGGGCGTCTTTTTGCGTTTGGCTTCAGGGGCATCCTGTAGATTCTTCCGGGACAAACGGTGGTAGTTCAGGACTTTCCGCCCCCACAGGGCAAGGTTGAGGATGGCCAGTTTTTTCAGGAAGCCTTTAACCATGGTTTCTCCTTCTTAGAGAGCAAGGGCTAAATCTTCGAATTTTCTTTGGACTTTTGCGGCCGAGGAGTAGATCCGGTAATCCAGGTCGGGAAAGAGGTTATCTTTGGCTTCGAGTTCTTGGAGCCATTTTTCGTCAATCCGGTTCCCCATGATCTGCTCGTACAGGCCGATCAAGCGCCCGATGTGGTCCTGGGTCCGCCGCACCGCATAAGGCACTACGGTGCCGGTTTTCATGATAAACGCCCAATCGCTGCTCTGGGCGAGGAGGAGTTCGCGGGCGGCCTGGTTCAGGGCCCGTCGCAAAAGACCCGTGGCCTCCGGGAAGGTGTTGGCCAGCTCCACCATGCGTTTGGCTCCTTGGTGGAGATGCCGGTAGATCCAGTCGTTACTCCCCTCCAACCAGACCTCGTTGTATCCCTTATAGCCCCAACTGGAAAGGGAAGGGGTGCTGACTTGATTCCGCGGGTACAGCCCCAAATAATCGGAGGGGGCGATCAGCTTGATCGTGTGTTGGTCGTAATAGATCTTCCGGATCAGGAAATCCAGCCATTGGGGGCCTTCAAACCACCAGTGGCCGAAGAGTTCCGCGTCGTAGGGGGAGACAATAACCGGTTTCCGGTCCAGAAACGACGCCAGGTACTCAATCTGTTTTTCGCGGTTGAACATGAAGTTGCCCGCGTGGATCGCCGCCTTTTCCCGGGCCCAATCCGGGTTATAAGGCTGTTTGTCGTGGGTGCGCCCGGTAATCCGGTAATACTTGATCCCGGTGTTGGTCCGCAGACCGCTGGGGTCGATGTAAGGTCTGATGTATTCGTATTCCAGATCGTAGCCGATATCCCGGTAAAATTCCCGGTAGTCGAAGTCGCCGGGGTACCCCTCATTGGCACTCCAGACCTGTTTGGAGGATTCCAAGTCCCGCCCGAAAGCGGCCACGCCCGAAGGACAGTACACCGGGGCGAAATTTCCGTACTTGGGACGGGGCGAAGCATGGAGGATGCCGTGGGCATCGGTGAAGAAGTAACGGAGGCCGTAATCGCGGAGGATCTCGTCATCCCCCGGATTATAACCGCATTCGGGTAACCAGATCCCCCGTGGGGGACGCCCGAAGCAACGGGTATGGTATTCGACGGCATAGTGGACTTGGGCCCGGACGGCCTCCCGGTGCAGCATTAAGGGGAGATAGCCATGGGTCGCCCCGCAGGTGATCAATTCAAGATATCCTTCGTCCTGTAAACGCCGGAAAGGGTCGATCAGGTTTTTCCGGCATTTTTCCGCAAAGTACCAGCGGGCAAAGGTGAACATCTCATGATAGGAATGGGCCATACGGTTGAAATCCGGCAGCCAACGGGTGCGTTCGGTCTCTTTCGCGGCCAGTTCGATCAGTTTGTCCAGGTGTTTGAGATAACGGTCCTGCAACAACTGGTCATTGAGCATGAAAAGGAGGGTTGGGGTTAAACTCATCGTCACCCGGTAGCGGACCCCGTCTTCCGCCAGTTTTTCAAAGACCTTCAGTAAAGGGATATAGGTTTCCGTAATCGCTTCGAAGAGCCATTTTTCTTCCAAAAAATGTTCGTGCTCGGGGTGGCGCACAAAGGGCAAATGGGCGTGGAGCACCAAGCAGAGATAGCCTTTTT
>JAAYMP010000022.1 GCA_012521315.1 Bacillota bacterium | reverse complement strand
TTAATCCCCTCCTTAGGCCAATACTGTACGTTCGTCGGAACAGACGTTGCAAAACAAAGGTAGCAAAAGAAAAAATGTGCAAGAAGCTAAGCGAAAAAAAGACGCGAACTAGATGAACAACTGGATCTCGGCCTCCCGGGCCAGTTGGAGAAAGGTTGTCACCTCGCCGACCGAGAGGCGGTCGTAGTCAATCAACTCCGCTTTGGTGATCCCGAGCATCTCCATGGTGCCGCGACAGGCGATAAAATTAACCCGGCGTTCCATCGCCATGGCCAGAAGCTCACCGACGGTTTCGGTTTGGCGCAGACGGATCAGTTTGTTCATGAAAAGCGCGCCGAGGCCGCCGAAGTTCATCTTGGAGAGGCCCAGTTTGTCCGGGCCAACCGGTAAAAGGATTTTAAAGAGGCGTTCCAGGGGATGACGGGCCCGGCCCCGTTCCTTCCGGAGGAGGGCGAGCCCCCAGAAGGTGAAGAAGATGTAGGCCGCAAACCCTTCCCCGGCGGCTGTCCAAGCCATGGCCAAGGCCGAGAGGCATTTATCCAGATCACCACTGAAGCAGATAATACAGATCGCCGGTTTCTTTGACGACAATCCGCCAACCTCCTTTGCGGACCGGTTAAACAGTGACCATAAAAATAAAGCCGAACAAGGGAAGGAATGAAGAATCGTATAGAAACATGAGTTTGTCGATGACCAATCGACGATCGATCCTGATCATGGATTGTCTGATAAAGATAGTCTGCCCCGAAACCGCAGCGAAGATGAGACCCGCTTCGGTTTTTTGTTTGTTAATTATACATGGTAAAACAAGAATTACCTTTATCGTGGCGCCGGAGGATATGTTATAATCGTAAACATGGAGGAGGTATTATGTTAAATATCTTCCGTGAAGGGTTTATTAAAGATCTCTTAATCTGGTTTGCCATCAGCGTGATCCTGGCGTCCCTGGTGGCAGCGGGGGTCGGTTTGGTCACCGACCGTTATTTCTCCGCCACCGTGGACGGTTTAATCGGGGATCAGGGGGAGTATGATCTCTTGTTTCAAGTTCGCAGCGACTTGAAGGAGACGGCGGTGGCCCGTCTGCAGGAGATCATTAAGGAACGTGTCCCCGGGTCCACCGTTAAAGTGGGCGTCAGTGTCGCCGGGAAGACCGCGGTTTTTGTCGGGTTGGCGCCGCAACACCGGAAAAAGGCGGTTTACACTAATCTGAATAATTACTTTCGTGATATTCCGGGGGCGGGCGGGTTTAGTCTCATGACCGAACCCCGGTTGACCTTGTCGGCCATCCCCGGCAGTGTGGCTGATCTTTATATCCGCGAAGCCGAGCGGATTCCCGGTGTCCGTTTTGCCTTTCGTGACGGGGGCAGTATTGCGGTTATTTTGGAGAAGGCCACCAAGATGAAGGAGGTCAAAGCGGCGCTGGAGGAGCTTTTGGCCGGTTACCGCCTGTTGGAAATCGGTTTTCCCGCCGGCTATCAGGTGGACAACCCGATTGAGGTCGGGCGCAATCTGACGGAACTGTTGGCGGGGAAGGGCGGCGTGACGCTGATCCGGAACGTCACCTCCGGGAAGAGCAGCGATGACCAGGAAGCGTTGCTCCTGACCATGGCGGAGATGAAGCGGTTTCTCCTTTCTTATGCCGGTCAGGTCAAAGTGATCCCCGCGCCGGGGGTGACGCTTAATCCGGGGGACCTTTTGGTGCTCTTTGATGACGCGGACCATCCACTGGCCGCGGGAGAAAAGGTCGGGGCCCAGGATGTGATCGTGAAGGTCACCGGTGAGGAAGAAGACGGGGCGTTCCCGGGGCTGATCATTCAGGGGGATTCGGCCGTTTTGACCAGCGCCGCGGCGCGGCTTTTGGGTGACGACCAAAAAGCCGGGGCGATCGTCGCCCAAATCATCATCAACAGTCCTAAACAGCAACTGGGGGAAGCTCTGGACGAGGCGATTACTTTTCTTACCCGGTTCAACTCGTTTCAAGAACTGCCGTCCCAGGCCCGGCAAGTAATCACGGCGGCGGAGACGATCCAGACCGCCTTGAACAGCATTAACGGTCTTGGGGCGGACAATGCGGATCTGGCCAAGATCCAAAGGATCGCTTCTTTACTCGAAGGGGTCAGCCACGAGCTGCAGGGGATGGCCGATCACTTGGCCCGGCTCCGCTGGGTGGAGAACCAACTGGATAAAGCCCTCCGCGGGCTGGAGGGGATCCAGGCCATTACCCGTTTGGGTTTTATCCCGCAGAACCTGGGTTACTTTGGGGATCTGGGCGAAAAGATCGGCGGCCTGGACCGGGAGTTGCAAGCTTTAATCGAGGACTTGCGGGCGAAAGCCCGAGCCCTGGATGACTTTATTAACCGGTTTAACCCCTTGGTCCTTACCTTGCTCGACTGGGAGAAGAAGACGACGAAGCTGGCTGGGCAGCTTAACCAAGTCGGTGACGTCTTCGACGGGGGCAGTACCGGTTTTGCCGCCTTGGCCGAACTGGCGGGGGTGACCGATGAGGGCTTGCGGCAGTTTGCCACTTTTGATTTTGCTGCCTTACGCCAGGGACTGGCGCCTTTGGAGAATGGTTTTGCCGAACTCTCGGCCGGTAATGTACCGCTGATCATTGGGGAATTGGAAAAGATCAAGTCTTCCCTGCCTAAACTGAAGGATGAGGAGATCGCCAAGACGATTACCCTTCTGGACCGCTATTTGGGGGGAGAAACCCTGCCCGACGAAAAGGTGGAACTCTTCGTGAACGCCGACTATGACCAGAAAGAAGTCGCCCGCCTGGTCAAGAGTTTTTTTGATGCGGAGGAGGTCCGGATTCTGCCGTTGCCGGCGGGGATTCTCCAGCCGGATGTCCGGAATGAAGTAACGCGGCTCTTGGGGGAAGTGCGGGGGGTGATCGCCGCCCTGACCGTGTTGATTCTGGCGGTTTTAATCTTCTTGCAGGATCAGGCGCCGGTTCTGGCGGCGTTACACCACTTGGATCTGCTCTTTCCGTACCGGGAGCCGGCCGGGCAGACGCGGGTGGCGCAGTGCAGAGGGACGACGGTCCGCCGCTTTTTCCCGGGGCTCTACGCGGCGGTCTTGGGCGGAGGATGGCTATGGGCGACGGTCAACCTGGCGGGGGCCCATATTCCCTACTTTCCCAACCATTATTTTTTACTGGTGGGCGCCCTTTTCGGCCTCCTTTTTTACCGGATGGCGGAGAAGTTCCACCGTTTGAACCTGGATGAAGTGGTCGCCGGTTATGCCCTTGGGTTTGATTTTACCACGGTCATGCGGGAGATTGTGCTCCCGGCCGGGCGGCCCGGGTTGATGCAAAAACTCAACCGACGGAAGATGGTGATGAAATGAACACCGCTCCACGACAGCCATTACTGCAGATTCAGGGCTTGCAAAAAAGTTACCACAAGCGTCCGGTTTTAAAAGGAATAAACCTCAATATTTATGCTGGTGAGACGATAATAATTATGGGACCGAGTGGGTGTGGCAAATCCACTTTGGTCCGGTGTATTAACCGCTTGACCGAACCGGACGACGGCCGTATTATCTTTGACGGGGTTGAAGTGACGAGTCTCACTTTGCCGCAATTATCGGGACTCCGCCGCCGGATCGGTTTTGTTTTCCAACAATTCAACCTGATCCGCCGGCTCAACGTCTTGGAGAACGTTGCCTTTGCGCTGCGCATTTACGGCCAGGAAAAAGCGGAAGCCGAAGACCGGGCCATACGGGTGCTGGCGCGGGTTGGCCTAAAGGAACGCGCTTTGAATTACCCGGCCGAACTGAGCGGCGGGGAACAGCAGCGGGTTGGGATCGCGCGCGCTTTGGCCTTAGAACCCCAACTGATGCTCTGGGATGAACCGACCGCCGCCCTCGACCCGATTCTGGTTGGCGAGGTTATTGAGATCATGGAGGATCTTGTCCGGAAGAAGGAGACCACGATGCTGGTGGTCACCCATGAAGTCGGTTTTGCTTCCCGGGCGGCCGACCGGATCATCTTTATGGACCAAGGGCTTATGGTGGAGGAAGGGCATCCTGATAAGGTTTTTTCGACCCCCCGATCGGAGATTGCCAAAAAATATAAAAAGCTCTTAAAAACTTGACGAAAAAATGTTATACTATGCCAGATGATATTTTTGTTCGGGGGTGTATATTTGAAAGGGTTTCAGCGAACTTTGCAGAATAAAATTGCTATTAAAGGCCAAGCCCTTCACTCCGGGAATATAGTGGCGGTGGAACTCATTCCCCAGCCGGTGGACACGGGAATCCGGTTTTGCCGGGTTGACCTGCCGGACCAACCTGTTTTACCGGCCAAGCCGGCCCATATAATTGATACGACACGCAATATCGCCCTGGGGACAGGGGAGTGGCGGATTCAAACTATTGAGCATTTGATGGCTGCTTTTCATGGTTTGGGCGTGGACAATCTGCTGGTGGCCGTGGATGGTCCGGAAATTCCTCTGGGAGACGGTAGCGCCCATTTTTTTGTGGAGGAGATCCTCCGGGTGGGGTTGCTGGTTCAAGAAAAACCGCGGAAAGTCCGGAAAATTACCGAACCGGTCTGGGTGACCGACGGAAAAGATCCCTGTGCCTATTTGATTGCCCTTCCCGGCGAGGGTTTCCGGGTCACTTACTGTTTTACCTCCGACCACAAGGTGACGGGTAACCAGTTTGCCCAGTATCTGATCACCCCTGAGACTTTCCGGGAGAACATCGCGCCGGCCCGGACCATTGCCTTCTGGCGTGAGATTGAGGCGCTGCGTAAACAAGGGTTGGCGTTGGGCGGCAGTATGGAGATCGCGGTTGTGGTCGGCGAAGATGCTTATTTGAATGAATTAAGGTTTCCCGATGAGATTGTCCGCCACAAGATCCTCGACATTCTCGGCGATCTTTACCTGCTGGGCCCGTTGGAAGGCGAGATTATCGCGGTCCGTTCCGGACATAAGCTCGATCTGGAACTGGCCTTAAAACTTGAGAAATGTTTGAGGTAAGGAGGTTTAGGTGTGGAAATAAACCAGATCAAAGAGTTATTGCCACATCGTTATCCCTTTTTGCTGGTTGACCGGGTGCTTGAACTGGAACCACGGAAAAGAATCAAAGCATTGAAAAATGTTACCAATAACGAAGAATACTTCACCGGACATTTTCCGCAACGGCCGGTGATGCCCGGCGTCCTGATTATTGAGAGTATGGCGCAAGCAGCCGGTTTGACCTTGCTGATCGAAAAAGAACACCGGGGGAAGATCCCCTTTTTCACTGGGATTGACAAGGCTCGCTTCCGGCGGCCGGTGGTGCCGGGCGATCAGCTCTATTTAGATGTGGAGCTATTGCGGGTCAAAGGAAACGTCTGCTATGCGCAGGGGAAAGCGACGGTGGACAACGAGGTTGCCGCCGAAGCGGAGTTGATGTTTGTTTTGGGTTCAAAAGAAGCCCGCAATGAATAAAAAAAGAAATATTTACTTTGGTTAGGGGGTCCCAGATTGAAAGTTGTAGAGAATAAAGTGGTGGCTTTAAGGGAGATTCACGAAGCGGCTATAATTCATCCCGGGGCAAAATTGGGAAAAAATGTGGTGATCGGTCCGTATGCGATCATCGGTGAACATGTGGAGTTGGGTGACGGATGTGTGGTGGGACCCCATGTGATGATTGACGGATGGACAAAGATTGGCTGTAACAACAGATTCTACCATGGCGCTTCCATCGGGGTAGAACCCCAGGATCTGAAGTTCAAAGGCGAAAAGAGTTTCTTGTTTATCGGTGACGGTAACGTCTTCCGCGAGAATGTCACGGTCAGCCGTGGGACCGAAGGCGGCGGCGGCGAAACCCGGATTGGGAACAACAACTTGTTCATGGCCTATTCCCATGTGGCCCATGATTGCCAGGTGGGGAACAATGTGGTCATCGCGAACTGTTCGGCATTGGCCGGACACGTGACAGTGGAAGACCGGGTGGTCATTGGCGGGCTTACCGGGATCCATCAGTTCACAAAGGTCGGCAAGATGGCGATGATGGGTGCCTGCTCCAAAATTGTGAAGGATGTGCCGCCGTTTGTGATTGTTGACGGCAATCCGGCCCGGGTAGCGGGGATTAATATAGTTGGACTTCGCCGTAACGGGATCCAGCCGGAGGTCCGGGAAGAGATCAAAAGGGCCTACCGGATTCTTTACCGTTCCAACCTTACCATCGAACAAGCGATTGAAAAGATGGAGCATGAGTTGCAGGGTACGGAGGAGATTGATCATTTCATCCGTTTTCTGCGCAGTGCGGAACGGGGGATCTGCCGGTAGCCGGGGAATAAAGGGACGGCGCCAAGCCAAGACTAGACAACTACAGTCTAGTCTTTTTTCGATCACACCGAATTGATGTTTGGAGGGAAGAAAAGATGACTTGGGGAATTTTGGCTGGAGAAGGTCGCTTGCCGCTGGAGGTAGGCAAAGGGATGCGTGCGGAAGGAATCGAGCCGGTTGTTCTTTGTATCGGGAAGAATGCCGACCAGTTTGTGGAGATGGGGTTTACGGTTGGCCGGGAGCAGATGGGCCAGTTGGGGGCCATCCTCCGTTTTCTCCAGGGCCACCAGGTTGACCAAATGGTCATCGCCGGCCGCTTTGGGAAGGAATGCATACTGGCCGGGGCGGTCGACCAAGAAATCATGGGGATCTTGGCCAAACTGACCAGACGGAATGACGATGCGCTGCAATTGGCGGTGGTCAACTTCTTTGAGGAACACGGAATCAGGGTGGAGACCCAGACCCGATTTTTACGGGCACTCATCCCCGAGCAGGGGATCTTGGCCGGTCCGGAGTTAAGCCCGGAAGAGACGGACGATGTGAAATTGGGCTACCGGATGGCCAAAGAGATCGGCCGGCTCGATATCGGCCAGAGTGTGGTGGTGAAAAAGGGGATAGTCTTAGCCATTGAGGCGGTGGAAGGCACCGACCAAACCATCCGGCGGGGCGGGCAGTACGGTGGCCCCGGGGTGGTGGTGGTTAAAGTGGCCAAACCCGAACAGGATTTCCGGTTTGACATGCCGGCGATTGGCTTGAACACCCTTGACGCCTTGATCGAGATTAAAGCGCGGGTTTTAGGGGTTGAAGCCGGGGCCGCCTTCCTCCTGGACCGGGAAGAACTGTTGGACAAGGCGGAGAAACACGGGATTACCGTGGTGGCGATAGATGAATTTGTCATTAAAGGCAACTAATGCGAGAAGGTATTAGTGGCGTTTGAGCGAATATGTTTTAGAAGGAGAATACCATTCGGCCCTGAACGGACCAAGATGGGCAAGGAACATCATGGACACGAACAACGAGTGACATGAAGGATCAAAGTAAGCGCAGAGAAAGCAGGAGGGGGAAATGGCGAGAAAGAAACAGATCACCGGTTTTCTTGTTTTGGCGGTCATTTCCTTCCTTCTTTTTTTTCTTGCCCGGACTTATTGGCGGCCGCGAAGTGAGCCGATTCCTTTATTGCCCTTGGTTCACGAGGAAGACGTGGCCGGCGCGGTTGACGGCGCGGCCGACGAGGCCGAGAAGCCACAGTTAAAGGGAGTGCAGATCGCGCTGGTTAATATGGACCATCATCTGAACTGGAAATTAACCGTTGAACGGGTGATCGAAGAGGAAGAGCGTTGCCTCCTTTTTGGGATCAAGGGGGAGTATTATACGGTGAGCGGCCGAAAATACCTGGTTGAGGCGGCAGAGGGCGAAATGGGCAGGGACTTTACCTGGCTCCGCCTCACCCCGGAAGTGGTTTTAACCGGGGAAGGGATCCGGATAACCGCCGCCGAGGTTAATTGGGCGGCGGGGGCGGGAGAAGAGATCACCGGCTGCGGACTGCAGGCGGACCGGGAAAACGTGAAGATCCAGGCGGAAAGATTTACGTTTAATTTGGAAAAGCAAAGGATGACTTTGCCCGGCACATCCCAGTGGTCTTTCCAATAATGTAGTGCGAATGGGGTGAAAAGGCCAATGGCCCGGAAGAGATCCACGATAATTTTTATAACGATCCTCCTTTTCTTGGTCGGCGCCTTACCGGGACGGGCGGCGGCCGCCGGCCGTCAAGAGGTGGAGGTGATCGTTCCGCCGCAAGGTTTAACCGAACTTGATTTGGAAAACGAGTTCTGCATCTACCAGGGTTATCCCGACGCGCCGGTTGAGGTGATCGTGGCGGGTTCCGGGCTCCGCCTCACGGCGTTAAAAATCAGTTATGACCAGCGTAATCAGCTGTTGACCGCGGAAAAAACCGTTCAGTTGAAAACCGAGAGGCTGTTTGTAACCGGAGAAAAGTTGGTCCTCACCCCCGCGCTTTTGCGGTTACCGACGGGAGGCGAGATTACCCTCCTTGAACCGGAAAGGTTACGGATGGTGGTGCACGGGGCGTTCGCTTACCACTTGGAAGAGGGAACCTTCCAGGGGGAAGGGGGGTTTATCCTTTGGGGACCCGAGTGGGTGATGGAAGGAGAGCGTTTTGACGGCAGTATGCGCCAGGAGAAAGTTACCGTGGCGGGCGCGCCCGTCATCCGCTGGGAAGACGGGTTCATGCAGGGCGAAGCCGGGACGGTGCTTACTTACGATCTGGCCAGCGGGCAAGTGACCGTGGAAGGGCCAACCAAGACCCGGTTTTATCAGGATAGAGGAGTGCATTCCAGTGGCGATTGAAGCACAAGGATTGGTGAAGGAATACGGGCAACGGCGGGTAGTCGATCAGATCAGTCTGGAAGTCAACCCGGGCGAGGTTGTTGGTCTTTTGGGTCCGAACGGAGCCGGAAAGACCACCACTTTTTATATGATTGTCGGTTTGGAAAAGCCCCTGGCCGGACGGATCATCATTGATGGAACCGAGGTCACCCGTTTCCCCATGCATCTGCGGGCCCGCTATGGGGTTTCGTATTTGGCCCAGGAACCGTCGGTTTTTCGTAAATTGACCGTGGAACAGAACATTCTGGCCATCTTGGAATTGGTGATCAAAAACAAGAAGCAACAGATCGAACGGTGTAACCAGTTGCTCGAGGAATTTAACCTGACGAGAGTGAGAAAGCAAAAGGGGTTCATGCTCTCCGGAGGTGAGCGGCGACGGGTGGAGATCGCCCGGGCGCTGGCCCAGAACCCCCGTTACATTTTATTGGATGAACCCTTTACCGGGGTGGACCCGATTGCCGTCGCCGATCTGCAGGATATCGTCGGTGAATTGAAAAAGCGGGGGTTGGGGGTCCTGATTACCGACCACAATGTCCGGGAAACACTGGCCATCACCGACCGGGCCTATATCATGTATTCCGGAAAGATCCTCGTTTCCGGCGATGCCCAAGGTATTGCCGAAGATGAAAAGGCGCGGAAGTTTTATCTTGGCGACCGCTTTAATATGTAAAGCGGAAGGCCGGGAGAATTTCTCAATAAACGGGAGTAATTGGCATGCGGATTATCACGAGGTATCTAATTAAAGAATTGATGGGGCCTTTCCTTTTTGGCTTTTTAGCCTTTGGCGGCATGTTTATCGGATGGTCCCTGGTTAGTGTGATTCAATGGTCGGAATCCTATTCAGTTCCGTTGCTAACCGTTTTGCGCCTTTGGGTTTACAATGTCCCGGAAAACATGGCTTATGGGGTCTATATCGGGGTGCTGCTGGCAACCCTTTTGGGGTTGGGCCGGATGACCAGCCACAGTGAGACGATTGCGATGCAAGCGGGCGGCGTCAGTTTTATGCAGATTGCCACCCCGGTTCTGGTCGTCAGCGCGCTTTTGACCGCGGGCACCTTTTTTCTCAACGAATCCCTTACCCCGCTGGCGAAACACGCTTACCGGGAAGAACAGACCTTGATCCGGTACGGTAAACCGAAGGGGATTATCGACGAGTATTTCTATACGGAACGTCTGAAAGACGGGAAAAAACGCCTGGTCTACGCGGAACAATACAATGTAATGGAGGAAAGGTTTATTAATGTGACGATCCAGGAGATGGAGCAGGGACAACTGGTCCGGACGCTGAAGAGCAAGGAACTGTTGTGGGGCGAGCACGGATGGTATTTCCGGGAGGGCGAAATCTTTACCTACCGGGAAGATGCGGTGATTCCGGTCCGGGTGACGGAGGGATACAACCCGTCCGGGTTTGAGAAAACACCGGAGCAAGTCATTAGCCTGTCCCGGCGGCCGGAAGAGATGGGCTGGTGGGATTTGAAATGGTACCTGGAGAATACCGAATTAAGCACCAAAAAACGCCGGCAATATGAAGTGCAGCTCCATTTGAAGATGGCTTTTCCCTTTGCTTGTCTGGTCTTTGCCCTTTTGGGAACACCGTTGGCCTTACAATCCAACCGGCGGACCGCCTCGGCGGGGTTGGGGATCACCCTTTTGAACGTGATCTTTTATTACATTTTAATGGCGGTGGGCACTTTCCTGGGACAAACGGGGGTGACCTCACCCTGGGTGGGCGCCTGGCTTCAGAACTTGGTTATTGGCGGCTACGGCTTGTATCTTTTTGTCCGCAAAGCATTCAACATCTAGCAGAGGGGGAGCAAAGTGTACGGTATTGTTCTGGTGTTGACCATCGCCTTGCTGGGCGGGGTGATTGCCCTCTTGGGCGACCGGGTCGGGATGAAGGTCGGCAAAAAGCGGCTGTCCCTCTGCGGGCTGCGGCCTAAATATACGTCAATGGTCATCACGGTGGTAACCGGGGTCGTGATTGCCGGAACCACCCTTTTATTACTCACCCTGGTCTCCAACGACGTGCGGACGGCGTTGTTCCGGATGAAAAGAATCCAGACGGAACTGGCACAGACGAGAACCGATCTGGACGAGGCCAAAGCGCGGATGCGCCAAGTGGAAGCCGAAACCAAAGCCTTGCAAGAGAGTAAGGTGGCGTTGGAGGTTGAAAAGGAGCGTTTGCGCAAGGAGATTCAGGCGTACGCGGGGGAAGCCGCACTGCTCCGGGCCAACGGGCCGCGGGGTGGAACCGGTGAAGAGCTGAAAATTGGGGTAAACGGGGAAGGGCAGGCCGATTAGATGCGCATTTTGGCGATTGATCCGGGAAGGGTAAAGTTCGGATATGCGGTTTTAACCGCCGGCGACCGGCGGGTGCTCAGCCAAGGGGTCGCCGAGGTTGCCCAGTTGGTTCGGGTGGGGCAAGAGCTGGTGGACCGTTTTCAGGTGACCACCGTGGTGATCGGTGACCGGACGGCCGGCCCGCAGTTTGCCGCAATCCTCCGGGAGGGACTGAAGGACCATCCCTTGGACTTGGTTTTGGTGGGCGAGGACGGTTCCAGCCGGGAAGGACGGCACCGGTTCTTACAGGCCAACCGGCGGGGATGGCGCCGCTGGTTTCCCCTGGGTCTGCAGTCCCCATGGCGGCCCTATGATGATTATGTCGCGGTGGTTTTGGGCGAACGATATCTTGACCGGTGTCGGCGGTAAAGCGGTGACGAACCGCTTTACCGGATTAAATAGTTGTAACCTTCGATGGTAAACTCATCGGCGATCTCCAGTTTGTCCCGGACCTGCCGCAAAACCGCACTGTCAATCCGGGCCGGGGCTGCGCCCAACGTCTCCCGGTAGATACGGCGACTGACCGTACTTTCCGGGTGGTTCCGGACGAACTGAATAATCTCCTCGATCTCCCGCTCTTTTTTCTTCATCATCTTCTTCCCCTCTGCTTTAGACTTTTCCCTAATAATTTATCCCGAAGCAGGCGGAAATACGCTGATTAATTTTTAGAGTGCTTCCCAGATGAGACCCTCGGGTTTGGGCGGTTGAGGTACGTTCCTTGAAGATTAGGCGTTTTGTCAGTAAGCCGGAGGAGCAGGACCAACATAATATGTACAAACACCCCTTTTGCGGGGAGAAAAGGAGGAGCAAAATGGCGGTAGAAGTAATCGCCGAGGCTCAGGTCCAGGTCCTAGTGGAAGACACCATCGATCTTTTTACTCCGGCCCAAAAAATTGACGAAATCCGCGCTGTGGTCCAAGATCTCCGCTGTCATGTTATTCCCGGCAAAGTTATTTTCCAAGGGATCCTGCATAAACAGATCTTCTTTGTGAACGAGGATAACGTGGTGGTGCACCAGGGTGTAGATATTCCCTTCTCCGGTTTTGTCGACATTCCGGAAGCGGAACCGGGACAGTTTTGTCAGGTGGCGGCTTCCGTTGAGTTTATCGATTTTCAACTGCTCAGTCCCACCGTCCTCCGGGAGACGACGGTGATCCTGGTTAATGTGCAATTACTCAGCAACGTTTCCCTGCCGCTGGTGATGACTGTCAACCAGAACACGACCCAACGGCCGGCCGTCTTTAACGGAGTGAAGAACGCCTTTGTCGCCCGCGGGCCGGGCCGCTCGGCAAAGATCTCCAAGATTTGATGGTTGCTTTTTT
>JAAYMP010000021.1 GCA_012521315.1 Bacillota bacterium | reverse complement strand
CGGCCCCCAGTAAGGTCGCTTCCTCGATTGGCGGGATTAGGATCGTACAATCGGAAACCGTCGCTTTAATCCGCATCCAAGTTTGGTTACGGGTACCGCCGCCCACCGCCACAAACTGTTCAATCGCATCAGTGGCTACTCGCGCCGCAGCGCGCCGGATTGCTTCCATCTCATAAGCAGTCCCCTCGAGAATCGCTTTTAAAAGGTCTGCTTTTCCATGTTCAGTCCGCAACCCGATTAAGGCCCCCCTCATCTGCGGATCGGGCAACGGTGCTCCACTTCCAGATAAGTAGGGATAATAAATAATCCCGGTGGGCGCAGCACCCGTTGACGCCAACAACACCTCGATCTCTTCGTAACTTAAGGGTTCATCCCCCAGTTGCTTACGCAGCCATTCAAGGGAACCACCCGCCGCGGAAAGGCCACCAATCCAAACCATTTTCCCCGGCACAACATGACAACCAAAGGAGAGACGGGAGTTGTATTCTTCCTCCCCCAAATTCCGTTGGTCAAAGGTACCAATGAGTGATTCCGCTGTCCCGATGGAATCAAAAACCACCCCCGGTTTGATCGCCCCAACGGCCAGCGCAGCACAGAGGTGGTCATGGCCGGCAACCGCAACTTTAACCCCCGGCGGAAAACCGAGTTCGCTGCGGACTTCACCCAGAGGAGAACCACTGTTATTAACCACTGGAAAAAGATCCGCCTTCAACCCGAAAGCGGCCAACCATTCCTCGTCCCATTCTTTTTGGTCAATCCGGTAGGCATAGGTGCGGGCCGCCAGGGTGTGGTCGGTACCAAACTTGCCGGTGAGACGGAAAGCAAGGTAGTCGGCGGTGGACAACCAGATCGCGTCTTTCAATAGAGAGGGTTCCTGCTTCAAAAACCATAGTATTTTAGCCAAACCATGTTTATAGCTGGGATATAACCCGATACGCCCAAAGAGAGTACGCACATCCGCTTCCTGACGGATCCATTCGTACTGTTTCATTGTTCGCCGGTCATACCAGGGAACGATCTCCGTTTTTGCCTTTCCCGTCCTTTTATCAACCAACAACCCGGCTTCCGCCATGCTCGCAATGCCGATCGCCCCGACCGCGCCTGGTCCCGCCGTAGCAAAGATCCGCTTTAACATTCCTTCGAATTGGCACCAAAGCTCCTCTGGATCGTAGGACAAACGACCGTCCTTGCTTTGGTGGGTGATCGTCGCCTGCTTTTCCAGGCGAAGCAGTCGCCCCTTATTATCAAAGAGTCCCACTTTACAATGGGTAGTTCCAATGTCGATCCCAATCAGCTTCATCGTATACTCCCCTCGATAAAAAATATGTTTTTAATTAATTCTCCTTTGGACTTTAGCCATTTTACTTGGACATACTTATAGTGTTTTTCCGTTTTTTGGGGTTTTTGTCGTTTTCTATCCCTTGTAAACCCGACCCCCTTTTGCCTTCTAACCCAAATGGCATCATCTCTTCTCCGGTGTAGTATCGTTAATAGATTTTTTACCTATTTGCCCAAACAAGCATTAAGATTTGGTATGATCTACCGATAATAGATGTAGATTATTTATCTTGACAAGACTAACGGAAAAGGTGATTGTTTTGAAGATTTT
>JAAYMP010000020.1 GCA_012521315.1 Bacillota bacterium | reverse complement strand
GTTTTGGGCCAGGCGCCTGGTGGTACCCGCTTTGAGCTCATTGATCCGGCCGTCGGAGCGGTGGGTATGCGCCAGCCCGAACCGGTAATCGCCGACGGTTATTTCCGACCAAACTTTGTTGCTGCGGAGCAGGGGCGCCGCCGGGGGGGTCTCCTCGCGCCAGGTGTAACCGGAAGCAAGCCGGAGCCCGGTGCTGGCGTAAGTGTAGCTGGAGAGGGCAACCTCGTCAAAGTTGGTCAGGGTGTAAAAGTCGGTCCCCTTGTTATACTCCCCGGTGAGATCCCAGTCTTCCGTCTGCCGGTTGAGGATGAGGCCGCCCTGGGTGAGCGTACTGGCTCCGCCCAGGCCAACAGCCCCATGGGTCGTTACGTTCCAGCCATAAAGCGGCGAGGTATAAAGCATGTAGTCGGCGGAGAGGGCATGTTGGAAATGGCGTTCCTCCTCCAGGTTTTGCAGGTAGTTGAAACGCAAGTTCGCCTGGGGCAGCCCAAATTCGGTTCCCCACCATAGCGGATTGGCTTCTCTGGTGGCCGGACCAACCCAGAGGCTCCAGGGGTAGGTGCTTTGGTTTTGGAAGTATAAGCGTGAAGAGTAGGTGGGCGGAGAAATCAGGCCGTCCCAACTATGCCCCAAAGCGCCCAGGCGTAATGCCCAATGGTCGCCGGTGACCCCCAGGTAGGTGGTGGAGGGGAGAGACGATTCATGGGTGCCGCTGTAAAAGAGGTCGACGTGGGTATCGGCGGACAGTTCCCCACTGGAGCGCCAGATTAAACTCCACGGCTGGCTTGTTTCGGAGGTCGGCGGCAGATAACTGAAGCTCACGTTGGAACTGACGGGAATGGCCAGTTCCTGGTCGCGCAGAACGTTTTGCGTTCCGGTGATGAAGACCTTGACCTTTAAGGGCGGTAATTCAGGACCGCTGTCTTGCAGCCGGAGGGTAAGCTCTTCCAAAGTTCCCCCGGGCGTCGCGGGCGGGACCAGACAACTTAGGAGGATCTCCCTGGCTTGACCGGGGGCAAGCGGATCGGTCGTCGGGTTAAGCCAATAGACGGGCCAATCCTTTCCCGAGTTGATCTGGAGCTTAAACTGTTCGGCCGTTGTTCCGAGGTTGAGGAGGCGAACCGGAATGAATATTTCCTGGCCCGCTTCGGCCCGGTATAGCGGGACCGGTTCCCACTTCAGTTGGCGCACGGCCTTAACCCTTGTGCGCACGATGTATTCCTTTTCGGTATTCTGATCGCTTAAAATCAGGTGTAAACGGTCCTCGGTTCCGGCCGCCACCGACGAGGGAATCAGGACCGAACAGACCACATATTCTTCTCCGCCCGGCGCTAAAACCAGTTCTTCCGCGGGGCCGAGAAGAGTCCAGCCTTGTGTGGAGAGCGTCCTTGCTTTGAGGAAAATGGTTTTCGTCGTCCGGTTCTCAATCCGGAAGATAAACGTGGCCACCTCTTCGGGTTCAACCTCTTGGTCCGGGGGCGAGGTAACAAGGATGCCCGCCTTAAAAAGGGTATCTTCCTCGGCGGATACGCCGGGGGAACACAGAGCATTGCCGAGCATAATGATTAGGCCGACGAGAAGAAACAAAGACTTGCCGTAACGGGCAACGGGTTTGTGTACCAAAATACCCACCTTCCCTTAAGGTTCGCTCACATAAAACAGTAGATTGTCTTCAAAATTGTTTTCAAGAATTATCAATAAATCCCTTCATTCTCCTGAAAAATAGTTAAAAAAATAATGATGAACAATCTGTTGCGGCGGGCGGGACGGACCGGCGGCGTAGGAAGGTACCGGGTTTAAAGGCTATGAAAAAAGGGGAGAATGAGAAGGAGAAAACGTAGTGAGGTGTAGCGGATGATCGCCCGGTATAAGTTGCTCTCCTTATTTCTGGCCTTCTCTTTGCAGGGCTGCAACATCTGGGATTATTTGAACATCCCCGAAAGACAACCGACGGTCCCCCAAGGGAATCGCAACGAGGCGCGGGAGCTTTTGCACTCCTTTATGAACGCCCGCTTGGCTGACGAAAATGAAGACAAACTCCGCGCGTATTTGACTGACGAGGCATGGAATGACTTCCAGAGTGCGGATCTAACCTTGCGGGCGGAAGCGAACCAGGAATTCGTCGGCTATAAGATCATGGAGGAGTCGGATCTCAGCGAAGGACGGTACGCCTTTACCACCAGCCTGCAATTGCTTGACCGCAGCCGGCCGTACGGGGCGAACCTCACCGAGGATCTGATCGTCAGTTTTAACGCCGACGAGTACCGGATCTCTTCGGTGCGGCTCTTGAACACCGTCGAAGTGCAGGGGGTCGGGACCGACCTGATCTGGGTGGGGCGGGAAAAGGAGGAGACCAAAGAAGTCGGGCTTTACAACCTCCAAGCTTTCCCCCCACGCCTGACGCCCCTGGGCGGCACGGCCGAACTTGAGGCGGGGCGCGCCGGTTACGCTGCGGTGGTCTTAAACCCGGAAAACCGCCGCGTTGCTTTTGGCACGACCGGGACCCACGGGGCCTTGGCCGTCTTGAAATGGGATGGCGCTACCCCCGACCCGGAACAGGTTACCCTGGAACCGCTGGATGTTTTTTACGGGCAGCACACAATTTTGCAGGCTTTTTCCCCGGATACCCGGTATTTGGCGGTGGAGATCCGGAGTACGGCCGGGACGGACCGGGTCGAGGTTTATCAAGTTGATGAGAAAAACCGGCTCAACTTCCATTTCGAACAGGCTTTTCCCGTCGGCGAGTATAATGTCTCCTTCCGGCAGTGGGAGCCGGACAGCAAGGCGTTCCTCATCCGGGTTGGCCCCGGGGTGCAAGCGACCGGGGACGAAGAGAAGATGGGGACCTGGCGGATTAATGTCCAAACCGGCGAACGGGAAAAGGTGGTCGGCGGGTAAAGGTTGGGAAAGTTTTGACGGGCGATACAGACCAAGACCGCCGTGGTGAGCGCCTCCACTGGCTGGACCTGTTGTTAGGGCTGGCCCTGCTGACGCTGATCGGGCGGACTGTGATCCAGGCCTGGCCCCGGGTTGACCCTAAAGCGGTGCAAACAGTCCGCCTGGAAGTGGTGGCCGAACTGGCCGCCGATCTGGCCGCACAGCTTGCCGTTGGTCAGTGGGTGAAGGACGGGACAACTGGCGAATTTATGGGGAAGATCATCAAGAAGACCGCCAACACCGCTAACGTCCCCGCCCCGGCGGCGCGGGCGCTGGGGGAGGCGATCCCGCCCAGCGGTTTGTCCCCCCAAAGACTGGTTTTGGTGTTGGAACGGGAGGGAAAGATCGTGGTGCGGGAAGGGATCTTTTTTGGGCGGGAGAACGTCCGGGCGGGGCAAGAACGGAAGTTCCACACCTTTTATGTGGAATTTACCGGCACCATCAACCGGATTGCGGTGGTGAAGGAATGACCGGGGCCAGGCGGCGGGCTTTGGCCTCTTGGCCCCGGCTCTTTTTTTACACTTTTCTTTTGGTGCTCTTGCGGCCGGAGGATCCCCTGCCTTATCTTTTCTTTCTTCCGGGTATCTTCTTTTCCTCAGCTTTCCGGGGAGAGACAAGACCGCTTTACCTCTGGTTAGGCTGGTCTTTTTTTTCCGCCCTCTGGGCGCCCGGCTTTCCGGCGTCGTTGGCGACTTGGGGCGAAGAGTGTCTCGTGGGCGGGGCCGGGTTCGCCGCCGGCCTTTACGGCCGGCAGGACCGGCGGTGG
>JAAYMP010000238.1 GCA_012521315.1 Bacillota bacterium | reverse complement strand
GCTTACATCCAATCGAAAGGCGATCCGGTCGCCGATCTCCATGAAGACATGGCGGCGGAGGAGAAAGCCCGGGCAACCTATGATTGGCTCATCAATCTCTCCGATGATCCGGATTTAAATGACACGCTCAAGTTTTTACGGGAAAGAGAGATCGTCCATTTTCAACGCTTTGGGGAAACCCTCCAGATCGTCCAGGAGTACCTTGATACAAAGAAATGCTTTTAGAACCGGCCACGCCGGTTTTTTTTATCGGGTTTATATTTTTTGGGCAAGTTTGGGCAAACTATGGATGACAAAAATCCCGGACTTGCCGGAGAGATTTGGAGGTGGCACGGTGGCCAAAAGAAAGCGGCCCCCAAACAAAAAGAAAAGTAATCTCGATAACTTGAAATGGGAAATCGCTGATGCGTTGGATTTGGATGACGATCTGGCCCAAGGCGGCGACGAGTTGACCGTCCGTGAAGCAGGGAAAATTGGGGGCAATATGGTCAAAAAACTGGTGGAAAAAGGGAAAGAAGCACTCAAGCAGGAAGAATCAGGTTCCGAATAAGAACAATTTTTGTTTAGAAGAAGGCCGTTTTGGCGGCCTTTTTTTGATGGCTTGATGATTGTTGCTAAACGCCGGTTAGCTATTTTACTTAAGTTTTTTACAAAATTAAAAGGAAAATAGGGGACAAAGGGTGAATAGTCACCTAAAAGACAGCGGGGGGTGCTTTTTTATGAAAAGGAGAACAGCCGGCCGGTTTTTTTTAGCCTTACATATAGTACTTTTTGTTTTATAATATTAACCGCTCCTTTGCCGGAGGAAGAAGAAAAAGAAGAGGTGATCGTGGCATTTGGGAAGTTTAATGCGATTAAAGTGAATGGTTATAATATGATTCCCGCTTCCAGTGGTGGTGTCTACGAAACGATCGCCAATGCCTGGGTTGTCCCCTATTTAGGTGCAGTTAAGCTCAGCGACGAAAATATAACTATGGAGCTGGTGGATTATACGATCCAATGAATTCTAGGGTACAAGTGGAAGGTAGACCCATGACCGTTGGAACGCCCCGCCGGGGCGTTTTTCTTATGCCCCACGCAACGCGCTCCGCAAGCAATTGCCCCCAAAGATAATTGCTAAAACTTTCTTTTTGCGTTATCCTATATAAAGGGTGATTATGTTGGAAAACTGCCGGAACCTCAAATACCACCTGGCAGTCTTTGGCTGCCAGATGAATGAGCACGACGCGGAAAAAACCGCCGGTATTCTGGAGAAAGCAGGCTATACGAAGGCGGCGACCGCCGAAGAAGCCGATGTGATTCTTTTGCTTACCTGTTGCGTCCGGGAAAATGCCGAGAACCGTTTATACGGGCATCTTGGCAACCTCAAACCCCTGAAACAAAAAAACCCTGAGCTGATTATCGGGGTGGGCGGTTGTATGGCACAGCTTCCTTCGGTGTGTGAAAAGATTGCGGAGCATCACCCCCATATTGACCTGCTGTTTGGGGCCTTCAACCTTCACCAGCTTCCGGAGCTGATCATGAAGGTCAGGGAAACCGGCAGCCGGATCCTGGAGGTGCCGGGCGAAGGCGAGATCATGGAGGACCTCCCGGTGACCAGGGAGAGTTCTTTTCGCGCTTGGGTAACGGTGATCTACGGGTGTAATAATTTTTGCACCTATTGTATAGTTCCATATGTCCGCGGCCGGGAAAAAAGCCGCCGTCCGGAGAAGATCCTGGCCGAGGTCCGCGGTTTAGCCGCCGAGGGCGTCAAAGAGGTTACGCTCCTTGGCCAGAACGTCAATAGCTATGGGTTGGATTTTCCCGCGACCGAGCGGACCGATTTTGCCGACCTTTTAGGGCTGATCAACCAGGTGGAGGGGATAACCCGCATCCGGTTCCAAACTTCCCACCCCAAGGACCTTTCGGACAAACTGATCCGGCGGATGGCCGAGGCGGAGAAGGTCTGCGAACACCTTCACCTGCCGCTCCAAGCCGGGAGCGATAAAATTCTGCGGATGATGAACCGGAAATACACCCGCGATGACTATCTGCGGCTGGTGGACAAGTTGCGTGCCCGACTTCCCGGCCTGGCCTTAACCACCGACCTGATTGTCGGTTTTCCCGGGGAGGAGGAAGCAGATTTCCGGGACACCCTGGATCTGGTGGAAAAGGTCGGCTTTGACGCCGCCTTTACCTTTGCCTATTCGCCCCGGGTCGGCACCCTGGCCGCCAAGATGGAGAACCAGGTGCCGGAGGAGGAGAAGATGGACCGGCTGTACCGTTTGATCGAAGTGGTGAATAAACAGGCGAAGGCGGCTAACCAGCGCCTGGAGGGGAAGATCGAGACCGTTCTGGTCGAGGGGCCGAGCCCGAAGCGGAAGGAGATTTTTGCCGGGCGGACCCGCAGCAATAAGCTGGTGCTTTTTGCCCCGCCGTCCTCCGGTCCGGACCTGATCGGGACGGAGATCAAGGTTAAAATCAAGAAAGGCTTAACCTACACCTTACAAGGGGAAGTCGTCACGCGGGAGGTGTTCTGATTTGGTCCAGGATACCCCCATGCTCAGGCAGTATAAACGGATTAAGCAGGAGTACGCCGATACCATCCTCCTTTTCCGGCTCGGCGATTTTTACGAGATGTTCATGGAGGATGCCGAGCAGGCGGCCGAAGTTCTGGAGATTGTGCTTACTTCCCGCGAGGCGGGGAAGGGGAAGCGGATTCCGATGTGCGGAATTCCTTACCATGCCGCCACGAGCTATATCGCCCGCCTGCTTGCCAAGGGTTTTAAGGTGGCCATCTGTGAACAGGTGGAGGACCCGAAACAGGCGAAAGGCCTGGTCAAACGGGAAGTGGTCCGGGTAATCACCCCCGGTACCTTGATTGACGAGCAATACCTGGAAGAAAAGGCCAACAACTATATAGCGGCGTTGGTGCAGAGAGAAGGCGAATACGGCTTGGCCGTGGCCGATCTTTCCACCGGTGACTTTATGGTGACCCAGTTTGCGGCCGATGAAGCCTTGCTCCTGGATGAGCTTTGCCACTGGCAACCAAAGGAGATTTTGGTTGCCGGGGACCAGCTTGCCATCTGGTCTGTGCTTAAACAGCGGATAAACGTCTTATTCACCTCCCGGCCGTCCCAGGATTTCCAGTGGGCCAGGGCGCAGGAGCGGCTCCTTTCCCACTTTCAAGTGGTTACTTTGGAGGGTTATGGTTGTCAGGAGTTGAAGGCGGCCGTGGGTGCCGCCGGCGCTGTTTTGGCCTATTTTTATGAAACGCAAAAAAGCCAGCTCGAACACATCCTTTCGCTCCGTACTTATCATTTGGGCGATTTCATGCACCTTGACCAGTACACCCGGCGCAATCTGGAATTGGTTACCACGCTGCGGGACCATAAAACCCAGGGTACTTTGCTTTGGGTGTTGGACCGGACGGTGACGGCGGCCGGGGGGAGGCTGCTCAAAAAATGGCTGGAGCAACCGTTACGCCGCCGGGTGGAGATTGAAGACCGTTTGGCGAAGGTGGAAGGCTTTTTCCATCAACACGGGGTGCGGCAGACCACCCGGGGGTTGCTCCGGCGGTCCTGCGACCTGCAGCGTCTCTTGGCCAAACTGGCCTGTCAAACGGTGAACCCCCGGGACTTGCTGGCGCTCGGGACGACGCTGGCTCTCCTGCCCGAGATCCGGAAGGTACTTCAACATGAAGAGCTGGGTCCGGTGGCCGCGCTGGCCGCTGAGATCAACCCCCTGCCGGACTTGGCCGCGTTGTTGACCGCGGCTTTGCGGGAAGATCCCCCGGTCAGCGTGACGGAGGGGAATATCTTCCGGGAAGGCTATAACCGGGAATTGGATACGCTCATTCGCGCGACCCGCGAAGGGAAACAGTGGATTGCCGGTCTCGAACAAGCGGAGCGGGAACGGACGGGGATTAAATCATTAAAGGTCGGCTACAACCAGGTCTTCGGTTATTACCTGGAGGTGACGAAGGCCAATTTGGCCTTGGTGCCCGCGGATTACATCCGCAAACAGACCCTGGCCAATGCGGAGCGCTATGTCACCCCGGAATTAAAGAAGTATGAAGAATTGATCCTGGGGGCGGAGGAAAAACGGGCGGCCCTGGAGTACCGGCTCTTTTTAGACCTGAGGCAACAGGTCTTGGCGCGCCTGCCGGAGTTGAAGAGGCTGGCCGAGCTCCTGGCCCAGTTGGATGTTTACGCCGCGCTGGCCGAGACGGCGGTGGAGAACCACTATGTCCGCCCGGAGATCGAGGATGGAAAGAAGATCCTGATCCGGGAGGGTCGCCATCCGGTGGTGGAACGGGTCTTACCCCCCGGTCAGTTTGTGCCCAACGATACCCTGCTCGATGACGGCCAGCACCGCCTGCAGATTATCACCGGGCCGAATATGGCGGGAAAATCCACCTATATGCGGCAGGTCGCTTTGATCGTCTTAATGGCGCAGATTGGTTCCTTTGTGCCCGCCGGTTATGCCCGGATCGGTTTGGTCGACCGGATCTTTACGCGGGTGGGTGCCGCCGATAATTTGGCTGGGGGGCAGAGCACCTTTATGGTGGAGATGAGCGAACTGGCGAACATCCTGCACCACGCCACGGCGGACAGTCTCTTGATCCTGGATGAAATCGGCCGGGGGACCAGTACCTTTGATGGGTTAAGCATTGCCTGGGGGGTACTGGAATACCTTTGGAATCCCAGGCAGATTGGGGCGCGGACCCTTTTTGCCACCCATTACCATGAGTTAACCACTCTGGCCGACCGGTTGGACGGGGTGGAGAACCTGAATGTGGCGGTGGCAAAGGAGGGGGACGGCATTATCTTTCTCCACAAGATCCTGCCGGGGGCCAGTGACCGCAGCTACGGGATTGAAGTGGCGCGTCTGGCCGGCATCCCTGAAGAGGTCCTGGACCGGGCCGCACAGATCCTAACCGAACTTGAAGCGAAAGGGTTGAAGGAACGGTCTCAAACCGTGGCGCTACCGACGAGACCGGTGCAATTGTCGCTCTTTAGC
>JAAYMP010000237.1 GCA_012521315.1 Bacillota bacterium | reverse complement strand
TGTCAACCGGGTGCGGATCGGCAAATATTTGGAAGTAACCGTCGCCACCCCCGACCGGGCCGCCGCGGAAGCCCAGGTCCGGGAGATGTGCGCCCGTTTGCTGACCAACCCGGTGATCGAGGATTACACCTTTACACTGGTGGAGGTAGAAGCATGAAATTCGGCGTGATTATCTTTCCCGGTTCCAACTGTGATCTGGACGCCTATCATCTGGTCCGCGATGTCCTGGGCGCACCGGTCGAGTATATCTGGCACGCGGAACAAACAGTCGCCGGTTTTGACTGCCTGATTCTGCCCGGCGGCTTCTCCTACGGCGATTACCTCCGCTGCGGCGCCATTGCCCGTTTCTCTCCGGTGATGCCGGCGGTGGTCGAGTTTGCCCGCCGCGGCGGGCTGGTGCTGGGGATTTGCAACGGTTTTCAGATCCTGACCGAAGCCGGGCTCCTGCCGGGCGCCCTTTACGCCAACACCAGCCTGCAGTTCCGCTGCCGTGATACCATCCTCCGGGTGGAGAACAACGATACCCCCTATACCCGGGGACTCCTCCCGGGCCAGCTCCTTTCCATTCCCATCGCCCACGGTGAAGGCAACTATTATGTGGACCCCGCCACGTTGGAACAGATGGAGGCCAAGGGGCAGATTGTCTTCCGCTACGCCGACCGGGACGGCCGGATCACCCCGGACGCCAACCCCAACGGCTCGGTGGGGAACATCGCCGGGGTCTGCAACGAAACCCGGAATGTTTTAGGGATGATGCCCCACCCGGAACGGGCCGGTGAGGCCCTGTTGGGCTCCACCGACGGGCTTTTGCTTTTCAAATCGATTCTGGAATATTGGGAGGGTTGCCGATGAAACCGGAAGACTGGCGCCGGATTGGCCTCCGTGACAATGAGTATGAGATGATCCTCAACATTTTAGGTCGGGAACCGAATCAAGTGGAAGTGGGCATGTTCGGGGTCATGTGGTCGGAACATTGCTCTTACAAACACTCCAAGGCGGTCCTGAAGACCTTCCCCACCACCGGTCCACGGGTCCTGCAAGGTCCGGGGGAGAACGCCGGCATCGTGGCGATCGGGGACGGCCTGGCCGTCTGTTTCAAAATCGAATCCCACAACCACCCGTCGGCCATTGAACCTTACCAAGGGGCGGCCACCGGCGTGGGCGGGATTATCCGGGATATTTTTACCATGGGCGCGCGGCCCATCGCCCTCCTTGACTCCCTCCGCTTCGGAACCCTGGACGACCCCAGAGTCCGCTATCTCTTCAGCGGGGTGGTGGCCGGGATCGCCGGGTACGGCAATTGCATCGGCATTCCGACCGTCGGGGGCGAAGTCTACTTTGACCCCTGTTATCAAGGAAATCCTTTGGTCTGCGTCATGTGCGTCGGGCTGATCGAAACGGAGAAGATCCGCCTGGGGAAAGCCACCGGCGTCGGCAACCTGGTGATTCTGGCCGGCGCCCCCACCGGGCGCGACGGAATGCACGGCGCCAGCTTTGCCTCGGAGGAATTAAGCGAAGCCTCGGAGGAAAAACGCCCGGCCGTGCAGGTCGGCGACCCCTTCATGGAAAAACTCCTCCTCGAGGCCTGCCTGGAGTTGATCGAAGGCGGTGACCTGGAGGGGATCCAAGACTTGGGCGCCGCCGGTCTGACCTGCGCCGTTTCCGAGATGGCCAGCCGCGGCGGGACGGGGATGGAGATTGAGTTGTCCAAAGTCCCCTGCCGTGAAGAAGGGATGACCCCCTACGAGATTATGATCGCCGAATCCCAGGAACGGATGCTGATGGTGGTCACGCCGGAAAAAGAAGCAAAGGTGCACGCCGTCTTTCGGCGGTGGGGACTGACCTCCACCACCATCGGCCGGGTTACCGCCGACGGCTTGCTCCGCATCAAGATGCACGGCCAGGTGGTGGCCGAGGTGCCCGCCCGCAGTTTGGCCGAGGACAGCCCCGTCTATTACCCGGCCTCCGCCAAACCGGCTTATCTGGAACAGACCGCCGTGTTAGACCTTACCGCCATCCCCCAACCGGCGGACTTCGCCCAGGTGCTCCTGAAACTCCTGGCTACGCCCAACCTGGCCAATAAGGAAGGGGTTTGGCAGCAGTATGACTATATGGTTCGCACCTCCACGGTGGTCCGCCCCGGGTCGGACGCGGCCGTCCTCCGCATCCGGGGGACCCAAAAAGCCCTGGCCATGACGGCCGATTGCAATGCCCGTTATGTTTACCTTGATCCCTACGCCGGCGGCCAAATCGCCGTGGCCGAAGCCGCCCGCAATGTGGTTTGCAGCGGCGCCGAACCCCTCGCCATCACCGACTGCCTCTGCTTCGGCAATCCGGAGAAACCCGAGATTTACTGGCAATTCCGCCAGGCGGTGGAGGGGATCAGCGCCGCCTGCCGCAGCTTGGAAACTCCCGTGACCGGCGGCAACGTCTCCTTTTACAATGAAACGAAAGGGGAAGCCATCTACCCCACCCCCGTCATCGGGATGGTCGGTCTTCTACCCGATGTCACTAAAGTTTGCACCCTCTCCTTCAAGGCCGCCGGGGACCTCATCGTTCTCCTGGGGGAGAGCTTTGATGAACTGGGCGGCAGTGAATATCTGGCCCTGGTCCACGGTCGTGTGCAGGGAAAACCGCCGGCTTTGGACCTGGCGAAGGAAAAAGCCCTCCACCGGGTGGTGCTGGCCGCCATCGGGCAGGGCCTGGTCAATTCCGCCCATGACCTGGCCGAAGGTGGACTGGCGGTGGCGGTCGCCGAATGCCTCTTCGCCCAGGAGATCGGGGCCCGGCTGGAACTGGCCACCAACGGGCTCCGCCCGGACAGCCTCCTCTTCGGGGAATCCCAGTCCCGGGTGGTGCTCTCCCTGCCCGCGGAGAGCCTCCCCGCCCTCCAAGAACTGGCCGCCCGAGAAGGGGTTCCGTGCCAGGTAATCGGCCGGACCGGCGGGGACCGGTTCCAAATTTGCGTCGACGGCACGGAGCTTGTGGACCT
>JAAYMP010000236.1 GCA_012521315.1 Bacillota bacterium | reverse complement strand
CGTGAGTTCCTGCGCGGTGTTCGCCATGGCCGCTTCCAACTGCGCCCTTTCCTCTTCCAGGCGGCGCAGTTCTTCAGTCGCCCGCAGCAGCTCCCTTTCCTGCCGGGCCACTTCGTTCTGCAATTCTTCAAGGTTACGACTTAATTCCTGTAGGTTTTCTTGTTTCCCAACCCATTCCTGTTGGACCCCGGCCAGGCGGGAGGAGAGCGTGGACAGATCCTTTAAACATTGTTCCCGTTCTTGAATAAGGACGCCTTCCTGCTCCTCGAGGGTGCGAATTTCGGCCGTAATCAGCTCAATCTCTGTTGCGGAGCGCATCAGTTTTTCCTGCAACTGGTTGACCGTGAATTCCTGGGCTGTTAACTCGTCGCCCAGTTTTTGGAGGGCTGTTTCCAGGCCATCCCTTTGCTTGACCACCCTTTGGTAACCGGCGTTCAGGACTTCCATATCCTTTAAGAATGAGTTTTGCTGGAGACTAATCTCCTGACCTCTATTGCGTTTCTCCTCGTATTGCCGGGAAAGTTCTTTCTGCTCCGTTTGCAGCTTGTTTTCTTCGTTCAGTCCCCGTTCCAAAAAAGCCAAAAGGCTTTGCTTTTCTTCTTTTAACCGGCGGATTTCCCCTTTTCTGCTCAGCAAGCCGCTTTCCCGGCGTTCGAGATTACCACCGGTGATGGCACCGCCGGGCGCAATCAGCTCCCCTTCCAAGGTCACCACCCGGAACTGCTTCTTTGTCTTTTCGGCCAAAGCCACGGCGGTTTTGAGGTCGGGCGCGATCATGGTCCCGCTCAAAAGGTGGGAAACAATCGCCTGGTATTGCCGGTCATAGGAAACAGCCTCCGTCGCCGGCTTGGCATTAGACTGGGTGAGAAGCGCTTTATACTCAACCAAGCGGTCCGGCTTCCCCTCAATCAGATTCAGCGGGAGAAAAGTTGCTCGCCCCAGGCGGTGTTGCTTCAGAAAATCAATGGCTTGTCCGGCGTGGCGGTGGTGGGTGATCACCAGATTTTGCAGCGACGAACCGAGCGCCACTTCCAAAGCCAGTTCGTATCCGGGCTCCGGGCGGATCAGATCGGCAACCACCCCGTGGATCTCGCGGTGGAAGGGTTCCCGTGTCGCTTGAAGGAGCGCTTTAACCCCTTGGTAGTAACCCTGGTGACTCCGTTCCATCTCCGTCAGAATCGTGATCTTCGATTCCAGTCCACGCAGGCGTTCCCTTATTTCCTGATTCTTCTGAACCCGTTCCGCCAGGTAGTTTTGGTTTTTCTGCAGGGCGGCCTCCATTTGGCGTTCGTCGGCCTTCGCCTGTTCGGCTTCCTTCCGCAACGCTTCCAGTTGTACTTTGATGGCCGCCAAACGTTCCTCGGTTTCCGCCATTTCTTGAACGGTCAGCGCCAATTCGGTCCGGAGTTCAACCTCTTTCTCCTGGCGGAATGCCTTTTGGGCCCCCACCTCGCTCATCTGTTGTTTCAGAAGGGAATCAGCGGACAACTGATCGGTATAAAGTTTCTTTTTGACGCCCAATTCGTCCCGGAGGGCTTTAATCTGTTCTTCTTTCTCGTCCAAGGTCCGCTCCAGGGCTTTGACCTCGTCCGCGAGGCGGTTCTTCGCCAAATCAATTGCGGTGGCGGACTGCCGGAGCTGCTCCTGTTTCTCCGCCAAAACCCCGTGCTTCTCCCGTAACGCCGCCAGGTTGCCGGCAATCTCCGCTTCCCGGTTCTGGAGGGCGCGTTTCCGTTCCGCATAAAGGTTGAGTTCACCCGTCGCCCGTTCCCGTTGGGCCAGACCTTCCATCAACTTTTTCTGTCCGGCTTGCCACTGGGTCTCAAGGGAACTGGCCCGTGCCTTCTCTTCCTGCACCTTTGCGGCCAGGGTTTCCGCCTCGCTTTGCAAGGCGGCCAGCATGTTCTGCTTTTCTTTTAGCGCCGCTTCCAAACTTTGCAGGTTTTCGGCGATCGCCTTGATCTCCCGGTAGGAATGGTTAATCTCAATTTTTTTCAGGTTTTCCCGGTAATCAAGGTATAGAGAAGCCTTCTCCGCCTGGGCGGACAAGGGATCCAACTGGGCGCGGAGTTCTTGTAACAGGTCTTCGATCCGTAAGATATTATTCTCGGTCTCTCCCAATTTCTTCAGGGTTAAATTTTTCTTCAATTTATACCGCATGATCCCGGCGGCTTCTTCGAAAACGCTCCGCCGGTCCTCCGGCCGCACGGAGAGAATCGCGTCGATCTTCCCCTGGCTGATTACGGAATAGGCCTCTTTCCCCAACCCGGTATCGATGAAAAGTTCTTGAATATCGCGGAGCCGGACCGGCACCCGGTTCATCAAAAATTCGCTCTCGCCCGAACGGTACACCCGTCGCGTGACGGCTACCTCCGTATAATCCAGCGGTAAGGTTTGGTCCGTATTGTCAAGGATCAGCGTAACTTCGGCCATCCCCAAAGGCTTCCGGTCTTCACTGCCGGAGAAGATTACATCGTCGGTTTTCGCCCCCCGGAGGTTGCGGAGGTTTGTCTCCCCCATTACCCAGCGCAAACTGTCGGCGATATTACTTTTCCCGCTCCCGTTCGGGCCGACGATCGCGGTAATCCCCGGTTTAAAGACTAAACTAATCCGGTCGGCAAATGATTTGAACCCATGAATCTCCAAACGTTTCAGATGCAAAAGGGCCCCTCCCGTATCTAATTTGGACTGCTCGGTCTTGGCCAACCAAACTATTTTATTTTACCATATTTTTATCAAAAGATCACCCGAAAACCCACCCGCGGATCTCGGTTTAGCAGCATCTCCCAAAAAAAAACTGCCTTTCCGAAGGCAGACTTGATCTTTTCACTCCTTGTTTCTATGCGCGGTTTCCCGATTTCGACCACGATCAGCAGATCACCTTTAACTCCATGGCCAGGTCCGCCCGTTTCCGGGTCCGGAGGGGGATCTGCGGATTGGAAAGGGAACCGTACTGGTGGATTATCTTCTGCAATTTCCGGCGTGCTCTGGTCTTTGCATTATCCACCACTTTACTGTCCAGACCAAGCTGTTCGCCAATCTCCCCGCAGTTTAATCCTTGGAGATATAACCAAATGACCACATATTCAACCTTCGTCAAATAGACCCGCAACACTTCATCCAAACGGCGGAGCGTCGCTTTTTGGATCACCAGTTCCTGGGGGTCCGCCGCGGTTTGGTCATCAAGCACATCCATTAGTTTTCTTCCTTCCTCACCAGCGCCCTGGCCCCATAAAGGGAGCGTATTCGCGTTCAATTGATATTTAACGGAAGCATAGTGTTTTTGGACGTTCAACATCCTCCGCAAAACGCAAATGTAAGCGAAAGTACTGAATTTCACTGGATACCGGTGGCCGTTGTAATTATCTATGGCCTTCAAGAGACTGATCAACCCCTCTTGGATCAGATCCTCAAACTCATATCCCGGCTGGTATTTCCGCTTGACAATATGTTTGACCATCGGTAGATATTTGGTGACCAATTCTTCTTTGGCAAACCGGTCCTGACCTGTTTTAATCCTTTTTAACAACTCCAAGTCCTGTCTTTGGTTCGGCGTCGTCACGAGAACACCCCCTGCTCAGCAAAGCCGTAATCCTTCCTTCCCTGCGAAAATTATATGGTCAGGTTGTCCCCGATATGCCAAAAAAAAACGCCCATATGGGCGTTCGGTCACCTGGGTTGTACAATAAAGCGTATTGCCGTCCGTTCCTCTCCGTCAATGTCAATCTCAGAAAAGGCCGGTATACACACCAAATCAATCCCGTTGGGGGCAACATAACCTCTGGCAATCGCAATCGCTTTTATGCTCTGATTGACCGCTCCAGCTCCTACCGCTTGCACTTCGGCACTGAATTTTTCACGCACAACTGCGGCCAGAGCACCGGCAACCGATTTCGGATTCGAGCTGGCTGAGACTTTCAGAATCTCCAAACATGAACCCCCCTATATATTAATCATCACTTTGTTCTTTAATAATTATTATATAATTTGTTATTCCACAATTAACGTAAATTTCCTTCTTTCTATTCTAAGTCTTTCAACGCTTCTTCCGCCGCTTCCTGTTCCGCCTCTTTTTTGCTGCGACCAACGCCTTGGCCTAAAAAGGTATTGCCGTTGTAAACCGCGATCGTGTAAAGGCGGTTGTGGTCAGGACCTTCCGCCCTGACCAACTTGTAGCGGGGAACGCAGCCCTTCGCTTGTAAAAGCTCCTGCAAGTGGGTTTTCGGATCGATCGGCAGCGGATACTTATCCATGAGGGCGAAAAGGGGTTTCCACTGTTCGATAATGAACGTTTTCACCCGCTCCCACCCGTACTCTAAATATACCGCCGCGATCAGGGCCTCCATAGCGTCGGCCAGGATTGATCTCCTTTCGCGCCCGCCCGATTTGTCTTCCCCCACGCCCAAGAATAGATAACGCCCAAGCCCCAGCTTTCTCGCCAGGCGCGCCAAACTTTCGGCACTGACCAGATAAGCGCGCCATTTGGAAAGGTCCCCTTCTGGCTTTTGCGGATAATGTTTAAAGAGGTACTCGCTGATCACCACCGATAAAACGGAATCGCCGAGAAATTCCAAGCGTTCATTGGAATCCCCACCGGCTTCGTGCGTATATGAACGGTGGGCTAAGGCTTGCTTCAATAAGCTACTGTTCTCCTGAAAAAGCCCGAGTTCTTGGACTAGGGAGTCGATTTCCGTTAAAGATTCACCGCTCATCTTCGCATCCTTCAATCATTAAGATCACTCCTCATATTTGGCCAAAGCCAAGGTGGCATTGTGTCCCCCAAACCCAAAAGAGTTGGAAAGAACCCGCTGAATAGGTTGACGACGGGCTTGGTTGGGCACGTAGTCCAGATCGCAATCGGGGTCTGGATACTCGTAGTTGATGGTGGGGGGAATAATGCCGTCACGGATGGCCAGTAAACAGATGATTGCTTCCACCCCGGCGGCGGCGCCTAAAAGATGTCCGGTCATGGATTTAGTTGAACTGACGGCTAGACGCTTCGCTTTTTCCCCGAATAATTGTTTGATCGCCTTCGTTTCCAACAGATCATTCTGGAGGGTTGAGGTCCCATGGGCGTTAATATAATCAACCGTCTCCAGATCCCAGCCGGCGTCTTGCACCGCCATGGCCATGGCTTGTTGCGCGCCTTTTCCTTCGGGATGGGGTGCCGTGATGTGATAAGCATCACCGGAGAGGCCATAACCTTTAATCTCGCCGTAGATCTTGGCCCCCCGCGCCAAAGCATGGTTCAGTTCTTCCAAGATGATCACGCCTGCCCCTTCGCCCATGACGAAGCCGTCTCTTTTCGCGTCAAAGGGGCGGCTGGCCTGCTCCGGATGGTCGTTATTCGTCGATAAAGCGCCGGCGGCGTTAAATCCGGCCACCCCTAAGGGAGTGATCGCCGCTTCGGCCCCTCCGGCAATCATCACCTCGGCATCGCCATGCTGGATCAAACGGAAGGCTTCACCGATGGCGTGGGCGGCGGAGGCACAAGCGGTGACCGCCGCCAGGTTTGGACCCCGTGCACCGGTGAAAATAGAGACATAACCGGAGGCGATATCCGGGATGATCATCGGGATAAAAAAGGGGCTGACCCGCCGCGGTCCCTGTTCGAGTAAGCGCCGGGTTTGCTCCTCCAGGGTTTGCAAGCCGCCGATCCCGGAACCGATGACCACACCCACCCGGTGGGCATTTTCTTCCGTGATTTCGAGTTGACTATCGGATAACGCCTGTCTGGCCGCCACTACG
>JAAYMP010000235.1 GCA_012521315.1 Bacillota bacterium | reverse complement strand
CCCTGGGCGGGATCGTGACGAGCCGCTCGATCCGGGTGGCCGGCGACGAGCTGAATGAGGCGATTACCCAGTATATTAAGAAATGTTATAATCTGATGGTGGGCGAACAAACCTCTGAAGAGATTAAAAGGACGATCGGGTCGGCTTATCCGCAGCAGGAAGAGGAGACCCTCGAAGTGCGCGGCCGCGATCTGGTGACCGGCTTGCCGAAGGTGATCACCATCTCTTCCCAGGAGGTCATGGAAGCGATTGCCGAACCGGTGGGGGCGATCCTGGAAGCGGTCAAAATGACGTTGGAGAAAACCCCGCCGGAACTGGCCGCCGATATTCTGGACCGTGGGATCGTGATGACGGGAGGCGGCGCCCTCCTTCGGGGTCTGGACCGGCTGCTGGCGGAAGAGACCGAAATGCCGGTCCAGGTAGCCGAAGACCCCTTGACGTGTGTCGCCCGGGGGACGGGCAAGGTCCTTGAAGAACTGGACGAACTGCGAAGAATCTTAATCTCGAATAAACGCTGAGCGAACCGGACAAGTGCCGGGTAACCGGAGAAGCACTGGGCGGATCAAATCAGCGCTCTGCGCAGAAGATAGAAAAGGGGCCGATTGAGGTGTTGCAACCTGTAATCCAAAAGCGGGTTTTACTGGTAATCCTAGCCGTTTGTTTTTTGGTCGTGACCGGCTTGATGTTCTATTCGTCGCAGGAGAGGGAGAAGGAGATCTGGCTTGAGCGGGCGTTTAAGTTTGTTTTATATCCTTTCCAAAAAATTATCCATGCGGTAACCACTTTTGTCTCCGATACGTGGACAACCATCAACGAACTGGGCGCTTTGCAGCGGGAGAACGACACCATGCGCAAGCGCCTCTCCGAGCTTGCGACGGAACTTTCCCAGTTGGAACAGTTGCGTGCGGAGAACGAACGGTTGCGGGAGCTTTTGCAGTTCAAAACCGCCTCCACTTTGGAGTTGATCCCGGTCGAGGTGGTAGCTAGAAACCCGCGCAACACCAGTGCTACGATCACCATTGATAAGGGGAGTAACTACGGCTTAACCCGGAATATGCCGGTGATTACCGCCGAAGGGCTGGCCGGACGGTTGTTACGGGTTGAACCGTTTTCATCCGAGGTTATTTTGCTGACCGATCCCCGCCCCGGCAACAGCATGAGCGGGGTGATCGAACGCACCAGGGAACTGGTTTATATCTACGGTGGGGACAAAAGGGGAACCTGTCTGGTTAAACCGTCGGATTTGAGCGTTAAGTTGCAAACCGGCGACCGGATTTTAACCTCGGAATCCAGTTTGTTTTTCCCCAAGAACCTCGTCATCGGCACCCTGGTGGAAGTATATGTTTCAAAAGACGGTTATGAACAATACGCCTATTTGGAACCGGCCACCGACTTTAGCCGGTTGGAGTATCTGTACGTGGTTAAGGAGAAATGAAGAGAGGAGGAAAGGGGCGTGACGGTTAGGAAGTATATGCTGTTTATCTTCATTCCATTAGTGTTGCAGACTTCACTCTTTCCCCACCTTTCCCTCTTTGGCGTGATTCCGAACCTGCTCTTGATTACGACCATTTGTTACGGCCTGTTCGAAGGGATCCGGCCCGGCTTGATTTTCGGGCTGCTCAGCGGGCTCTGTTTGGACCTGGCCGGCAGCGGTATTTTGGGGATCAACATCACCATCCTCGGCCTGTTGGGGTTTGGCGCCGGTTATCTGGAAAGGTTGATCTTCAAAGGTTACCTGGTGATTCCCCTCTGCCTGGTTCTGGCCGGCACAATCGTGGCCGAGCTCTTTTCCTACAGTATTCTGCTGGCCTTTGGTTGGCGGATTGCCTTCCTTTCTTTTTTCGGGGCGACGCTTTTACCTTTATGCCTGTATAATCTGGTGCTGACCGCCCCTGTTTATTACGGGCTGCAAAAAGGGCTCGATTTAATTCGCGATCGAAGGTTAAAGGCTGGTGCGTAACGTTGAATAACCGGACAATTACCGGACTGGAGAGAAGTGTTAAGTTCCTTACCATCCTGGTGGTCTTTATCTTCTCCATGCTTCTCTGCCGTCTTTGGTATTTACAGATTGTCAAGGGTGAGGAAAAATACGCCGAATCAAGTAACATCCGGATGCGGCCAATCCGGATTACCGCCCCCCGGGGGAATATCTACGACCGGCAGGGCGAATTGTTGGTGACCAGTCGGTTTTCGCATGTGGTTTCCGTCGTCCCGGAAGACGTGAAAGACAACCCTTATGTGGTCCGTTTTTTAAGCCAAGTTTTGCAGTTGTCCGAAACCGAGCTGTTCCAGATGATGGAAGAGAGCGCCAAATACCAAAAGGACCAGTATGTTCCGTTGAAACGGGATGTGGATCCGGCGGTGATTGGGCAGATCCTCGAAGCAAAACTGGACCTGCCCGGTGTAGTGGTGGAGGATTATCCCGTCCGTTACTACCCGAAAGGGGAATGGGGCGCGCATCTCTTCGGTTATCTCGGTGAGATCAGCGAGCAAGAACTGGCGCAGCGGCGCAGTCTGGGGTACCGTCTTGGCGATGAGATCGGCAAGATGGGTTTGGAAAGAACCTATGACCTTGAACTCAAAGGGGAAGAGGCCGTCCGGATCTGGGAAGTGGACCGGGTGAGGCAACCCATCCGCGTGTTGGAAGAGAAGAAGTATGTCCCCGGTCATAATCTGCACCTGACGATTGACGCCCGCCTGCAGGCCGTGGCGGAACAAGCGATCCGCGATCAGATCGCCTGGGCCCAGGCCCAGACCAACGAACAGTACAACAAGGCCAACGCCGGATCCGTCGTGGTGCTCGATCCCCGTAACGGTGAGATTCTTGCCCTGGTCAGCTATCCGGAGTTTGACCCCAATTTATTTGTGGGCAATATTTCGCGGGCGGCCTTTAACGAATTAATCAACAACCCCTTGAACCCCTTCTCCAACCGGGTAACCAGGGGGAAGTTTATGCCCGGTTCCACCTTTAAACCAATTACCGTCCTTGCCGCGCTGGAGGAGAACCTGGTTGATCCCGGCGAGACTTTCAACTGTACAGGGGTGGTACGGTATGCCAACCGGCAACTGCGGTGCAGCCAAGTCCATGGCAAACAGAATGTGGTTGACGGCTTAAAAAATTCCTGTAATATCGTCATGGCGGAGCTGGCCCTCCGGTTGGGTCCGGAAAGACTGGCCTCCTACGCCAGGTTGTTGGGTTTGGGGGAGAAGACCGGCTTAAAATTGGAACCGGAGGAGTTGGACGGGTTGATTGGCGATCCGGAATGGAAAAAGAAGGCGCGGGGTGAACCCTGGTATCCGATGGAAACGGCCTTGATCGCCATCGGCCAAAGTT
>JAAYMP010000019.1 GCA_012521315.1 Bacillota bacterium | reverse complement strand
CACCGGCTTGGGCTGCACCGCCCGCTGGCCCGGTTGGCGACGGTCCTGCCGGTCCACCTGACCATTGTCGATGCCATCTGCGGGGACCTTACTTTTGAGGAGGGGGGAAACCCGGCCCCGATGGGTCGGCTGTTGGCCGGGACCGACCCGGTATTGCTCGACAGCTACGCGGCTTCCTTGTTGGGGCTGGCGGTGGAGGAGGTTACCTACCTGGAACTGGCGGCGAAGCTGGGGGTAGGGACGACGGATCTCACCCGTGCAGTGGTGCATGAGGTCAATCCCGAGGGAAAGCAGGCGGGCTGCTTCCAACTGACCGGGCGGGCTAAACAATTGGCCCGGTATGTCGAAGAACGGGATGCTTGTTCGGCCTGCTATGGCTCGCTCCTGCACGCGCTCCACCGGATGGCCGGGGATGGGGAACTGGAAGCCTTACGCCGGCGCAACCAGAAGATCAAGATTGGGCAGGGTTTTCGCGGGCAGAAGAGCAGCGGGGTCGGGATTGGTACTTGTACGCGCGGTATGGACGAGGCGCTTTTGGGCTGCCCGCCAACGGCCTGGGCGATCAGAAACTTTCTCCGGCGGGTGCTGGCCGTCCAGCGCGAAGCTTGACGCTGGGAAAGGGTTATGCTAAGCTTGAACCAAAGCGAGGAAAGGGGGAAGACCCGGTGCGGGTGGAGAAAGAAGCCGGTGGCAAACTGGTCGTATGGTCCGGGTGTCCGGCGGAGACCGAGGAACTTGGTAAAGTTCTGGGCGGGATCCTGCAACCAGGGGACCTCTTTTTTTTATCGGGGGACTTGGGGAGCGGGAAGACTTTGTTCGTGCGCGGGGTCACCCTCGGGCTTGGAAGCGCGGAGATGGCGACCAGCCCGACTTTTGCCCTGATCCACCGGTATGAAGGGGAACTTCCCCTTTACCATCTGGATTTATATCGCCTGGCCGGGCCGGAGGAGTTGGCCCCGCTGGCCTTGGATGAGATCATGGAAGAGGAAGCGGCGTTCATGATTGAGTGGGGCGCGCCGGTGAAAGCAGACTGGGCGGCTCCCTACATGGAAGTGGTGTTTGCCCGGGGGGAAGCCGAGGAGGAACGGATTCTTACTTTCCAGCCGGCGGGGGAACGTTACCAGCGGATTAATCATGCATTATGGTTGGCGTTGCATGAATGCACCAACAACGAGGATGTGAATGGCGAGTGCGGGTGTTAGGGATTGATACGTCCGCCCAGAGCGGCGCGGTGGGCATGATCGAGGGAACGCAGGTGGTCTTCACCGAGCAGATCACAATCCGGCCGGGGGGGAGTGAGCAACTCCCGGCTTTACTGGCCGAAACGCTGGCCCGGACGGGGCGCGACATCAAGGAACTGGAACTGATCGCCGTAGGCATTGGCCCCGGTTCTTACACCGGCGTCCGGGTCGGGCTGGCGATCGCCAAAGGTCTGGCCTTCGGCCTTGGGGTCCCCCTGGTGGGGGTGCCCTCCTTGCGCGCCCTGGCGTTGAATGGACCGGCCGACGCCAGGCTCATCTGTGCGCTGGCGCGGTCCCGGAAGGGAGAAGTCTACGCCGGCCTGTACCGTCCGGGCCCGGAGGGAGTGGCCGAGGTGGTCCCGCCGGCGATCTGGACCGTACCGGAGCTGACCGCCGCTTTACAGGAGAAGGATGAGCCGGTTCTGTTTTTGGGCGAAGTTTTGGCGGAGGACGCGGCTGAACTGGCGGCGGCCTTAAAAGAACGGGCCTCCTTTGGGCACGGGGCGGAGAACGTGGTGGACGGGGCCCGGGTCGCCCGCCTGGGGCTGGCCCACTGGCTGGCGACTAAAGAGAACCAGTTGGATACGGTTTTACCTTTATACTTGCGTCGAACCGAGGCGGAGGTCCGCTGGGAAGAGAGGTGCTGCCGGGCGGATGTTTCAAGTTGAGCCGATGACCTTGGATGATTTGCCGGAGGTATTGGCCATCGAGGAGCAGTGTTTCCCGGTTCCCTGGTCCCGTTCGGCTTTTATCTACGAATTACTGGAGAACGAACGGGCTTACTACTGTGTGGCCAAGACCGCCACGCAGGTAGTGGGGTATGTTGGGATGTGGGTCATTTTGGATGAAGGCCATATTACCAACTTGGCCGTGGACCCGGCTTACCGCCGGTTGGGGATTGGCCAGGCGCTTCTGGAGCACTTGACGGCGGAGGCGAAGAAACGCGGGGTACGCTTTCTCACGCTGGAAGTCCGTTTCTCCAATCTGGCGGCGCAACAGCTCTACCGGAAACTCGGGTTTTTCGAGGCCGGAGTGCGGCCGGGGTATTACCAAGACAACCGGGAAGACGCGATTATCATGTGGAAGGGTCCGTTGTGACCGGCGGACCGGTGGCGAAAACGGGAGGAAACAACGATGTTATGTTTAGGGGTGGAGACCTCTTGCGATGAAACTGCCGTCGCGGTGGTGGAAGACGGCCGGAGGATCCGGAGCAGCTTGATCTGGTCCCAGATCGAAAAACATCAGAAGTTTGGCGGGGTTGTCCCCGAGTTGGCGGCCCGTTGCCATTTGGAGGTGATCTCCCGGCTGACCGCGGACGCTTTGGAAGAGGCGGGGGTTGCCCCGGGCGCGCTTAATCTGGTGGCCGCCACTTACGGCCCGGGGTTAATCGGCGGCCTCCTGGTCGGTTTATCAATGGCCAAGGCGTTGAGCTTGGCTTGGCAGGTCCCGTTTGTGGGGGTCAACCACGTGGAAGGGCATATCTACGCCAATTTCCTGGCCCATCCTGAGTTGGAACCGCCCTTGCTCTGCTTGACGGTCTCCGGGGGCCATACCCAACTGGTGCTCATGCCGGAGCACGGCCGCTACGAACTTCTAGGCCAAACACGGGACGATGCCGCCGGCGAAGCCTTCGACAAAGTGGCGCGGGTCCTGGGACTGGGGTATCCGGGCGGCCCGCACCTGGATCGTCTGGCGCAGACCGGTCAACCCGGATTAACCCTGGTCCACCACGATGCGCTGGCCGGGACTTATGACTTCAGTTTTAGCGGTCTGAAGACGGCCGTGGTGAACCTGGTCCATAATTTAAAGCAGAAGGGGGAGCCGATCCCGGTCGCCGATGTGGCGGCCAGTTTTCAACGGCAAGTGGTCTCGATCTTGCTGGACCGGGCCTTCCGGGCGTTGGCCGCGACGAAAGTGAAGACCCTGGTCCTTTCCGGCGGGGTGGCGGCCAACTCGGAGCTGCGGGCGCGTTTTGCCGCCGAAGCAAAGGCGCGGGGGGTAAAACTGTACTGTCCGCCGCTGCCTCTTTGTACCGACAATGCGGCCATGATCGCCGCCTGCGGCTATTTCCAGTGGTTAAGGGAGGGGGCCTCCTCCCTTGCTTTGGCGGCCGTTCCCCGCTTGCGTTTTGAACCGCCCCTGGCGGGCACGGAAGAAAACACCCCCTGAAGCTGGGTGTTGTCGAAAACTGACCATATCTGGCGGCGCGGGTTGTGGATAAATGTGGATTATACCCTAAATTCCTCTAAAAATCGGGTTATTTATTGACAATTATCTTGTAGACTGGCTTGTGGATAGTGTGGAATACCCTGCGGAAAAACCCCATTACCCTTGTTTTTTCTTGTGGATAAGTCTGTGGAAAATGTGGAGAACCACAGCTAGAACAGTACGCCGTGGCGGGGCAAGTAAAGGGCGAATACTGATTTTAGCTGGTCTTAAGGTTGATTTGCTTGGACTGGATTATGTTAAACCGGACGGGAGGAGGAGAAGGTGGATGACCGAAGGGGAACTTAGCATTCAGATTGCCGGGGTGGTCCCGGAGAGCGTGGTCGACGGCCCGGGTTTACGGGCGGTCGTCTTTTTCCAGGGTTGTCCCCACCATTGCCGGGGTTGCCACAACCCGGAAACCTGGGACCCCCGGGGCGGACAGCGCCTTTCGGTTGATGAAGTATGGCGCCTGTTACGTTACAACCCGTTGCTCTCGGGGATTACCCTCAGCGGCGGCGAACCGCTGGCCCAGCCGGAAGGGGCCCTGGCCTTGGCCCGGAAAGCCCGGGCGGCCCAGGGGAACGTGATGATCTATACGGGTTATACCTGGGAAGAGATTTTGGGGATGCCTTCGCCCGTCATTCATGAACTTTTGGAGGTGACGGCGCTTTTGGTTGACGGCCCGTACCTTGAGGCCGAAAAGGACCATCGCCTGCCGTTTCGGGGTTCACGCAACCAACGGCTCATAGATGTCCAAGCTTCTTTGGGGAAAGAACGCCCAGTGTTATGGGCGCCAAGCGGAGGGATAAAGCATGACCTGGCAACTGGTGGAGAGTAACGGGATCCGGTATTGCCGTTCGCAGTTGCTGGCGGATTTCCCCTGGCTACAACAGGGGTTTTCCACCCGGGATCAAGCCCCGGGGGGGCGGGCGGCGGCCGAAACGGAGCAGGAATACCGGCGGCGTTTTTTTGGCCTCTTTCAGCTTACACCCGAACAAACGCAACTGGTGAAGCAGGTCCATGGGGATACGGTCCTCAAGGTTGAGGAGTTACGGCCGGGAAAAGAGTGGCCGGAGGCGGATGCCATGATCACCAACCGGCCGGGGATTGGGCTGGCGACGGTCCACGCTGATTGTGTCCCCGTGATCCTTGTCGACCCGGTCCACCGGGCGATTGCGGCGGTGCATGCCGGGTGGAAAGGGACGTTGGCCGGGATTATCCGGAAAACCGTCGCCCGTCTGGGCGTGGAGTACGGGAGTGTGCCGGCGGAATGCTACGCGGCGATTGGTCCGGCGATTGGTTCCTGTTGTTACCGGGTCTCGCCGGAACGGGTGGCGTTGTTTGCCGAAAAGTGGCCCGAGTTGGATTTAACCGCATCCCGGCAGGAATCCACTTTGGACCTGGCGCTGATTAACCAAAAATTCTTAGAAAACTGCGGTTTTCCACCGGAGCAGATTGATAACGCCCGGCTTTGCACCGCCTGTCACCACGGCGATTTTTACTCTTTCCGCCGGGAGCAGGTCACCGGACGGATGCTTTCTTTGGTGGTGATGAAATAACGGCAAAGAATACCTGAGAAAGCAGGAAAAAGGTAGAACGCTACCGAACTTATAATTTTTAAGGGGAAATCTAACGACCGGGAGGTCAGAGGTGGGATCCTACTTGAAACGTTATACCTTGCGGCCTGATTCTTGGTTAGCCCGTTTGCTTAAATTTTTACCCCATTGCTACCTTCCGCTCCTGATCACAACTGTTTTGTTTGTGTTCCTCTTCCTTTCCCAGTTGGTTTATACCGGAGTCAGTTATCTTTTCCCCCGGGTCCGGGTGGTGGACTGGGGGACGGTTGAGCATGGACAATGGGTGGACGTGTTGGTGCTGCGCACGGAGGCGGTGTTGACCGCCCCTTTCAGCGGTGAGGCCCGTTTACTGGTGGAAGAGGGAACCCGGGTCCGGACCGGGGAGGCGGTGGCCGAGTTAGTGAGCGCGGAGGCCCATTCCAAGCTGGGCGCCGATGACCGCTTGGCGTTGCGCACGATTGCCCAGCGTCTTTACCAAATTGACCAAGAAGTGGCACAAATCGACAAAGACCTTGCTTTTCTGGCGGCGCAAAAACGTAATTCGGCCGAAAAGAAGGCGGAGGAGCAGTTCCTGACGGAACGCAAAGCCGAGTTGTGGGCCGTGCGGGATCAACTTTTACACAATGCCGAGCAGGTTTGTGCCAATTGGCGCGCGTACTACCACCTGGTGGTCGCGGACCAGCCCGGAATCTTCAGTACCAAACTGGACGGGGGCGAGGGGTTTGACCTCCTGGAGCATGAACCGCCCAAAGCCCCGGCGGCGCGGGGGTTGGCCGGGAACCGCAGTTTTAGCCCGATGGTCAAAAAAGGCGAACCGTGGGCGAAGTTAATCGCCGAGTATAACCAGACGCTGGTCTGTCAGTTGCCGAAGGACGTTAACCTGGAGCCGCCGGCCGAAGCGGTCTTACTGGTGAACGGGAAACGTTTTAAGCTTTCCTTTCTGGCGACCGATTACACCAACCGCCGTTGGTACTTTACGGAACATACTTTGGCCCCGGAGTTCTTGGCGCGGCGCAACTTCTCGGCTTACCTGATTTACAGTTCGGTGACGGGGCTGCGGGTGCCTACTCCGGCCTTGGCTTATAAAGAAAACACCGGCTGGACCGTGACGACCGCGGTTAAAGGGGACAAACGGTCCACCGGGGTAGAAGTGGTGGATATGGATGAGCAATGGGCAATTGTGGAAGGGCTTCCCCTGGGGACGGCGGTCTATTACCGTTAATCTCAAAAAGAAGCTATTGCGCGCATGGGGGTGAAGCAAGTGGCATTGGCCGATAACATTACTGCCGTCCGATCCAAGGTGAACGAAGCGCTAACCGTGGCCGGTCGTCACCCGGAAGAACTGACTTTGGTCGCGGTCACCAAGTATGTGGACGCCCAGACCATTAAGGAACTGATTGCCCATGGCGTGGAACATATTGGCGAAAACCGTCTCCAGGAGGCGGTCCGGAAACAAACGGTCCTGGGCGACTTGAAAAATAGTTTTAAGTGGCATTTTATCGGGAGTTTGCAGACGAACAAGGCCCGTCAGGTGGCGGCCGGGTTCGACCTGATCCATTCCCTGGACCGGTTGAGCCTGGCGGAAGCACTTCATAAGGCCAGCCGGATGCTGGAGAAGGAGATTCCCGTTTTGATCCAGGTCAATGTCACCGGGGAGCGGACCAAGCATGGGGTTGCTCCGGCGGAAGTTGGGGCTTTTTACGCCGCGGTCCGGAAACTGCCCGGATTGCGGCCGGTCGGCCTCATGACCATGGCCCCGGACACCGAAGATCCGGAGACAAGCCGGCCGGTCTTTCGGGAACTGCGCCGTCTTTTCGCGCAGGTCAAGCGGGATTACCATCCCGGACCCCACTGGCGTGAACTCTCCATGGGGATGAGCAACGACTATGGGGTCGCCATTGAAGAGGGAGCAACGATGGTACGGATTGGCAGTGCGATCTTTAGTGCCGGAACGGAGGGATAACGATGAAAACGCCGGGTAATGAAGAATGGACCGAGGCGGAAGGGAAAAAGAGTTTTTTGGAACGCTTGATGAACCTCTTGGGTTTTGAGACCCAGGTTGAATTGGAGGAGGTTGAGGAGGACCCCGGTCTCGGGGCGAAGGAAGCGAACCCGGGGAAGGAACGGGGGAAGGTGGTCAGCCTCTCCAGCCCCAATAAAACGACGCGTCTTGTTGTTTATGAGCCGCGCAGCTTTGAAGATGTCCAGTCCATCGTCAACCAGTTGAAGAATAAACGGCCGGTCATTCTTAACCTGGAAGAGACCGATAAAGCGGTGGCCCGCCGGATCACCGATTTTGTCGGCGGGGCGGTTTACGCTTTGGATGGCGGCGTGCAGAAGGTCAGCTCGTCAATTATGCTCTTTACCCCGTTGAATGTGGAGGTTTCTTTCCCACTGCGTTCCGAGACGGAGCGCAACCCCTACTTCAACACCGATTTTTTAGACCGTTAGGAGGAGACCATTGGGCGCGTTAGGTTTGATTGGTGGTGGCCTGATGGGTACGGCCATCATCAAGGGATTGTTGAAACAAGGTTATCCGGCGGCCGCCATCTACGTGGCCGATCCGGACCCCGCCCGCCGGGAGGTCCTGGCGGAGTTGGGGGCAGCCGCCTTCGCCGAACACCGGGCGATGCTGGACGCTTTAAACCGGCAGGAAGCCGACGGGGTGATTTTGGCGGTCAAGCCGCAGGTGGTTCCGGAAGCCCTGGCCGGCTTGGCTTTGGGGAGCCTCCCGCTTCTTTCGATTGTGGCCGGTTATAAGGTGGCGGCTTTGGAAGCGTTGCTCCCCGCCGGCACCAAGGTCCTGCGGGCGATGCCCAACACGCCGGCGTTGATCGGGGCGGGGATTACGGCCTTGGCGCTGGGCGCGCAAAGCGGGTCCGCCGAACAAGCCTGGGCGGAAAAGGTCCTCCGCAGTTTGGGCCAGGTGGTCCTGGTTCCGGAACACCTGATGGATGCGGTGACCGGCCTTTCGGGGAGTGGCCCCGGTTATGTCTATCTTTTTATCGAAGCGCTGATCGACGGCGGGGTCCTGGCGGGACTGCCGCGGGCTTTGGCCCGGGAACTGGCGGTGGCGACGGTTTTAGGGAGCGCGCGGATGGTCGCCGAGACCAAAGAGCACCCGGCGGTCCTGCGGGATATGGTTACTTCCCCGGGAGGGACCACCATCGCCGGCCTCCACGCCTTGGAAGAGGCGGGCTTCTCCGGGCAGGTCATGAAGGCGGTGCTGGCGGCCACGGAGCGGTCTAAGGCTTTGGGTGAAGGGAAATAGGTTCGCTTGAGTTGGCAGGCCCCCCGGCGCGCTGGGGTGAGGCGCCGGAGTCAGGCAAAATGTTTGTTTAAATTGTTTGGTTAGCAAGGCTTGCCGGATTTTGGGGAGAACAGCAGCGGTGAACAGCCGGGAAGAGTAACGATTGACAAGCAACAAGAAGAGGAGTATGTATGGATAAAGAACGATTTTTAGCCCACCTGGAAGGGGAAGACCGGGAACTGGTCGCCCGGGTTCTTGACCAGGTGGAAACGGCGTTAAAGAAGACCGCTCCAGTGGCGACGGATTTTCTTGATCCAAGTCAACGGGCTCTTTGCGGCGAAGTAATCCATTTTCTGCCGGAGGTAAAAACCCAATATTTCGGTGGTTACCGGGGAGCGGAGCGCCAACGGATGGTGGTCATGCCCGCTTTTTACCTGGACGAGGCCGTGGAACCACCGTTGGCCTATTTGGCCGTCCGACCACCGCTGAAAGGAGGCAAGGCCGCCCCCGCCACCGAACCGCTCCTTAGTCACCGGTCCGTTTTGGGCAGCATCATGGGTTTGGGGCTGAAACGGGGTAAAATTGGCGACATTCTTTTGGGGACCGAGGAAGCGCAGGTGGTGGTTGCCGCGGAGATTGCCGAGTTTATTCTGACCAACCTGACCAAAGTAGGCTCCTTGCCGGTCACGGTGGTGGCCATTGATCCGGAACAATTGAACATCCCGGTGGAAAGGGTTAAAGAGATCAAAAGCACCGTGGCTTCGCCGCGGTTGGATGCGGTGGCCGGGCTTGGTTACGGTGTTTCCCGAAGCCGGATGGCTCGGGAGATCAAAATGGGGAGAGTCAAGGTAAACTGGCAACTGGTCACGGTTCCCGACTATAAGGTGGCGACCGGTGACGTCCTTTCGATCCGGGGCCGGGGCCGGGTCATCGTGGAGGAGATTGGCGGTGAAACGCGCAAAGGGCGTTTGTTTATTAAACTGAAGAGGTTATTGTAGAACAACAACAGAATAATGTAAGCGAGCAAAGGGAGGCTTGGTCCGATGTTTACACCAGTTGATTTGGAAACCATGGTTTTTCGCCGGGGATTCCGCGGTTACAAGGCCAAAGAGGTTCAAGAATTTATGCGGAAGCTGATCGTTGATTACGAAAAACTTTACAAGGAAAACATTGATCTCCGGGAAGAGCTGGAAGCGAAGAATGATTTGCTCAAGAACTACCAGGCAATGGAAGAAACCCTGAAACACACGCTTTATCTCGCGCAAGGGACCGCCGATGAGATCAAATCGGCCGGGGAAAAACAAGCCGAGATCATCCTTCGGGAAGCACAGAACCGGGCCGAGCAGATGCGTTTGAAGGTGCGGGAGGAGATCCAGGCCGAACTCCAGGAACTGGCCAACCTCAAGCAACAAGTGGATATGTTCCGGATCCAGTTTACCCGCTTTTTGCAGGGTTTGATTGAGATGGCCGACAAACACCTGGATATTGACGACATCTGGGAGCAAGTGACCGATCTCTCCCGCTACGGGGTGACCCGGCCCAAGGATGAGCAGGAGGGAAAGGCGGAAAAACCGGAAAAACCGGAGAAGCCGGTGGATTTGGAAGGGTTTGGCGAGGAACTGGGGAGCGCGGAACGCTTCGACGTGAAGCTGGAAAAATTGGAGAAGACGGATCAAACGGAGAAACTGAGCGGGTTTGAGGAGCCGGAAACCCGCAAACAACCGGAAACCCGCAAGCAGCCGGCAACCCGCAAGCAACCGGCCCTGGCGAAGATGGATGATGATGCCCTGGCGGCGGCGAAAGCGAAGGCGGCTAGCCTATTTGAAACCATCGACTGATCACGATGGCGGCGAAAAAGGCGGCCAGGTCGCCGAGGAGGCCCATGCCGATCAGATGCTTCGGGCGGCTGATGCCAACGGCGCCAAGATAAACGGTGAGGACGTAGAAGGTGGTCTCCGAGCCTCCGGCGATGATGGAAGCCATCAAGCCGAGGGGGGAATCGGGGCCATGTTTCTGGATGAGGTCGGCCAAAAAGCCGATGGTTCCCGAGCCGGAAAGGGGTTTCACCAGACCAAGGGGGAGGATCTCCTCGGGAATCCGCAGGAGGCGGGCGAACGGGGTGGAGAGGCGGCAAAACAGGCTAAGGGCACCCGAGGTCTTAAAAACCGCCAACGCCCCGAAGATGGCCAGGAAATAGGGGAGGAGTTGGAAACCGGTTTTCAAACCGGCGCCGGCTCCTTCGATAAAGGTTTCATATACTTTAACCCCTTTATACTCGCCGCAGGCGAGGACGATCAGGATAAAGAGGGGAATAGCCCAAACCGAGAGTATTTTCAATTTTTACTCTCCTTTCGGGTTTTTTTTATGAGCAAATGCGTGAGCAGGGCCACGGTGGTCCCAAGCAGCGAGGCGAGGAGAATGGGAAGGATCACCACCGATGGTTGGGCGGAACCGGCCCGGGAACGAACGGCAATGATGGTGGAAGGCACGAAAGAGACACCGCCCAAGATTAAAGCCAGGTATACGGCCATTTCGTTGGAGACTTCCCCGGGGGTGGGATTGATCTTTTCCAATTCATGCATCGCCTTGATGCCCAGCGGGGTGGCGGCGTGGCTTAAACCGAGCAGGTTGGCGGCCAAACTAAGGGTGATCGCACCGAGGGCCGGGCTGTCCCGGGGAAGACGGGGGAACAGGTGGCGGAGGAGCGGATGGAGGGCGCCGGCCACTTTTTGGGTAAGGCCGGCCGCTTCGGCGATCTTTAACAGGCCGGACCAGAAGGCGAGAAAGCCGATGAGCCCCAGGGTGAAGTTGACGCTCTCCTCCATGGCGGCGATGAGGGCCAGGGTTGTCTCCTCGACGCGCCCGGTCGCTCCGGCAACCAGAAAGCCGAGAAAAAAAAGGGCAAACCAGATTTTATTGATGGCGAACACCCCCCACAGATTTATATATTCGGCGGCGTGGCGGGTTTATGCCCAATAAATGGATGGCCGGTGAGGGGAGAGATGGATCGTGGGGACCTATTCCCAACAGACGAAGGATGAGTTGGCCAGGAAATTTCCGACGCAAAAATGTTGCGTCAAAGCGGAACTGGCGGCGATTGTCCGGGCCAGCGGCAGTCTGCATTTACGGGCCAATCATTCCTATGTCTTGACGGTCAGCAGTGAAAGCGCGGCTTTAATCCGGAAAAGCCTCTTACTGTTGAAAAAATATTTCCAGCTGCCCGGGCGGATTATCATGGAAGATACCGGCCGGTTTAACCGGCGCCGCTACCGTTTGCAACTGGTCGGCGCCCGGGACGTCAAACGGGTCTTGACGGAGTTGGAGATTTTATCCGCCGGGTTACAGCTAAACAGCGCCGTCCCGCCCGCGCTCGTCCGGAACGATTGTTGCCGGGCGGCTTTCCTCCGGGGCGCGTTTCTAGCCCGCGGTTCGATCACCGATCCCCAGAAACCCAACTATCATGTGGAGATCACCACGGAGAACGAAGAGTTTGCTCTGGGTTTGAATTATTTGTTAAACCTCTGCGGGTTCCGGGCCGGCACCCACCACCGGAAGGAATATACTGTTTATCTGAAGGGCGCGGAGACGATCGGCCGGTTTATTAGTTTTATCGGTGCCCACAGCGCTTTTTTGGCTATGGAAGAAGTGCGCGTGATTAGAGAGATGCGGAATGAAGTAAACCGCCTGGTCAACTGCGAAACTGCCAATCTGGAAAAATCGGTGCGGGCCGGTTTGGAACAGGTGGAAGCGATCAGGGCGTTACAAGACCGGAAGGTCCTGGCCACCCTGCCGGCGAGCCTCCAGGAGATCGCCCGGTTGCGCCTGGAATATCCCGAAGCCAGCCTCAGGGAACTGGGCGAATTGGCCACCCCGCCTTTGAGTAAGTCGGCGGTGAACCATCGGATGCGGAGATTGTTAAAAATTGCCGAAACTTTTCTCGGCCGGGAGGAAATGAATTCTCCAGGATGAAGCATTAATCGCGGATAATAACCCTCACCAATAATTACTTTTACCAACCGTTTCCCAAGATGTTCCTCTTTTTTCCGGCGGGTGTCTCCCGTGGACATGGGCGAGTGGGAAAAACCGTTCATGGCAGGTTGTAAAAACTGTTAATGATAGTTTTAGCTTGATCGGGAGATAATTCCAGTAGCATTAAAAATCCTTCGCCCGGGAACGAAGGGCGGGGGGAAAGAGGAAAAGGGAGGATCAAGATGGGAGTAAAAATCGGGATTAACGGGTTTGGCCGGATCGGCCGGAATGTTTTTCGCGCCATTGGGCAGTACCATCCGGAGCTGGAGGTTGTGGCGGTCAATGACCTGACGAACGCCGAAACCCTGGCCCATCTTTTGCAGTATGATTCGATCTACGGGCGCTTGGCGTCGACGGTCCGCGCGGAAGGTGACCGGATCATCGTGGACGACAAAGCGGTTAAGGTCCTTTCGGAGCAAGACCCGGCCGCGATCCCCTGGGCGGATTTTGGCGTCGAGATTGTGGTCGAGGCAACGGGCATTTTTACCCTGAAAAAAGACGGCGTGAACAAGAAGGGACGGGTGGTGCGCGGCGCCGTCAATCATATCACCAAAGGCGGCGCGAAAAAAGTGATCATTACGGCGCCCGCCAAGGAGGAAGACCTGACCATCGTGATGGGGGTTAATCAGGACCGGTACGATCCCCAAAAACACCACGTTGTCTCCAACGCCTCTTGCACCACCAACTGCTTGGCCCCGGTGGCAAAGGTCCTCCACCAAAAATTCGGGATTAAACGGGGCTTGATGACCACCGTACATAGCTATACCAACGACCAGCAGATTTTGGATCTGCCCCACAGCGACCTGCGGCGAGCCCGGGCGGCCGCTCTATCGATTATTCCGACGACGACCGGGGCGGCGCGGGCCGTGGCTTTGGTCCTGCCGGAGTTGAAAGGGAAACTGAATGGGTTTGCCATGCGGGTGCCCACGCCCACCGTCTCGGTGGTTGATCTGGTGGCGGAGCTGAACCAGTCGCCGGTAAGCGTGGAAGCGATCAACACCGCTTTGCGGGAGGCGGCCGAAAACGAGTTCAAAGGGATTATGAGCTATAACGAACTGCCACTGGTCTCTGCAGACTATAAAGGTGACCCTCATTCGTCGATCGTCGACGGACTTTCGACGATGGTGATCGAGGATAATCTGGTCAAAGTGGTTGCCTGGTATGACAATGAATGGGGGTATTCCTGCCGGGTGGCCGACTTGGCGGTTTATATGGGGGAAAAAGGTCTTTAATATATTAAAAACCCAAGAATGAAGCAAGGAGTGGTGTGCTGATGAAAAAGATGACCATCAAGGATCTGGCGGTGAAAGGAAAACGGGTTTTAGTCCGGGTTGATTTCAACGTGCCGGTGGACGACAACGGGCAGATCACCGATGACCGCCGGATTAAAGCGGCATTGCCGACCATCAACTATCTGGCGGAGCATGGTGCGAAAGTGATCCTGGTCTCCCACTTCGGCCGTCCGAAAGGAGTGGACGAGAAATACCGGATGGATACCATCGCCCAACGCCTGTGCGAACTCAGCGGGCGGAAGGTGATTAAGGTCAACGACTGTATCGGGGAAGAACCGCAAAAAGCCGTGGCCGCCATGGCCGAAGGCGATCTTTTACTCCTGGAGAATGTGCGCTTCTATAAAGAGGAGACGAGCAACGATCCGGAGTTTGCCCGGCAACTGGCCGCGGTGGCTGATCTTTATGTGAACGATGCCTTTGGTACGGCACACCGCGCCCACGCTTCGACCGCCGGGGTGACGGCCTATCTGAAACCGGCCGCAGCCGGCTTCCTGATCGAAAAAGAGCTGGCGATTATGGGGAAAGCCATTACCGACCCCGAACGGCCTTTCGTCGCCATCCTGGGCGGGGCGAAAGTAGCCGATAAATTAGGGGTGATCACCAATCTCCTCAACAAAGTGGATACCTTGATCATCGGTGGGGGAATGGCCTTTACCTTCCTCAAGGCGAAGGGCCTTGAGATCGGCCGGTCCTTACTCGATGCGGAAAAAATTGACTTTGCCCGGGAGATGATTGCCCAGGCGGAGGCGAAAGGAGTCCAACTGCTCCTCCCGGTGGACGTGGTCGTGACCGATGACTTTAAGAACCCGACCACACATAAGGCGGTGCCGGCCGACGCGATCCCGGCCGATCAGCAAGGGGTGGATATTGGGCCCGAGACGATCAAGCAGTTTGCGGCGGCGATCAAAGCGGCGAAGACGGTGGTCTGGAACGGACCGATGGGTGTCTTTGAGAATCCTCTCTTTGCCGTGGGGACGAATGCCATCGCCCAAGCAATGGCCGAAGCCGAGGCGACGACGATTGTCGGTGGTGGCGACTCGGCGGCGGCGGTCGAGCAGTTGGGTTATGCCGACAAGATGACCCATGTTTCGACCGGTGGCGGGGCCTCGTTGGAGTTCCTGGAAGGCATCGAACTGCCGGGGGTAGCGGCGCTTACTGATAAGGAATAAGAGGTGGTGACAGGTGCGAAAACCGATTATCGCCGGAAACTGGAAAATGTATAAGACAAATACCGAAGCACGGGCTTTGGTCAACGGGTTGAAAGAAAAGACGATGCCCGCCGCGGTGGAAGTAGTGCTCTGCCCGCCCTTTACCGCGCTGGCGACCGTCGCCGAGCTTTTGCAGGGAACCGAGATTGGGCTGGGGGCCCAGGATCTGTTCTGGGAGGACGAAGGGGCCTACACCGGCGAGGTTTCGCCGTTGATGCTCAAGGAGTTGGGTTGTTCCTATGTGATTATCGGCCACTCGGAGCGCCGGCAGTATTTTGGGGAAACCGACGAAACGGTGAACAAAAAGGTGCAAGCGGCCCTTCGCCACGGCTTGAAACCCATTATTTGTGTGGGTGAAAGTTTACAGCAACGGGAAGCGGGCGAAACCAACGCTTTCGTGGCGGGACAGGTGGAAAAAGCCTT
>JAAYMP010000239.1 GCA_012521315.1 Bacillota bacterium | reverse complement strand
CTTACAGCCCCTCTACACACGGAGGGGCTTTTTTTTTGCCCTAATTGTTAAGAAAACTTAATATTATTTATGCTTAGAAGTGTTGACATGTGCGCACAAATAGATTATAATTAAGATAGAAAAAATGAGGAGGCGAAGAGGATGGCGGAACCGAAAGCAAGCGCGACACAGGAGAGGGTTTGCAAATTATACGGCTTGAAGCACAATGGGACCTACACACACGCCGCCGCAGTGCTTGAGGCGGCAGGATTACCCAAAAGCGGCTGCCCTGACGGGCATGACTGGCGGAGCGTAAAAAAACTTACCGATGACGAGTTGAAAAACTTGCTCGGCCCGGCCAGTGACCCCGGCGAAGTTGAAGTAAAGCAGTATCGCCGCCGGACTTGGGGCGACGAAATTCGGGAAGCAAAAGCCCGTCGCCGTCGGAACGAGGAATTAAAGGCGAAGGGCTACCGCTGGGTGAAGCGGGATCTTGATGACGGCGCCTTCGGCCTCGGCGACTGCGGCTACGAATGGGTGCTAGTTGGCCCCGACGAATGGGTGCTAGTTGGCCCCGATGGGAAGGAGGTGGAATAGATGAAAGACGTAAACTTAAATATCCGCATCGAAGAAGAGCTAAGAAAAGAGTTTTACCGCGTTGCTGAACTAAACGCGCAAAACCCATCCGCGCTGGTCCGCGGATGGATTGAGGACTATATCGTAAAGCATGGTGACGTGAAGCGCTCGAAAGTAACCGTGACCTGCCCGCACTGTGGACACATGACCCACGTGGACCTGCCGACCAAGCGGCAGGGGCAGGTCTGCGGCGTCTGCCGGGTAGGGTATACCTACCCGTGGGTTGAAGATGACGAGGCGGAGGAATAAAAAATCTACCCCTTTACTTATGCCCCTCGAAAGAGGGGCTATTTTTTTTGCCCAAATTGTTAAGAAATCTTAACATTTAAATACTTGCATTGTATGTATACGTATGGTATACTTAGGTCAGAAAAGAAAGGAGGAAATAAGATGAAGGCGAAAATCGACGGGCTGATTAAAAAGTTTAAAATCGAACTGGCCAGCAAGTATGGAAAAGAGGGTTTGGCGGTTTTTGGCAAGCCGACCGCTGCCGAGGTTGCTGAGCTAAAGGCGCTCAAGCCGGAAATCATGGCTGAACTGAAGCGCCGGGCGGCTGAGAGGTGGGCGGCCGAGAATGCGAAGAAGGCTGCCGAAGAAGCGGCGCGCCAGGAGGAAATTCGCGCGATGAAAGCCGGGGAGCGTTTCAATTCCTCATAGGTAGGCTGGATACGGCTGATGCCGGCTCGGGGGGCCGGATTAACCTATGTTTCAATTCCTCATAGGTAGGCTGGATACCTTCAAGGCGGCCACTTCGGCCTGCAACTGCTGGACGTTTCAATTCCTCATAGGTAGGCTGGATACGGTCCAGTCTCCTTCTTAATGTCCTCCTATCTATCTTGTTTCAATTCCTCATAGGTAGGCTGGATACTATCATATCTATAGACGGTTACAGGTAGGTTGGACGAGTTTCAATTCCTCATAGGTAGGCTGGATACTATTTTCCCTGCAAGAGCAAAACTAAATATCTTCAGG
>JAAYMP010000234.1 GCA_012521315.1 Bacillota bacterium | reverse complement strand
GTGGAGAAGGAGCGGATGAAGCTGGCCGCGCTGGAAGTCGACTACGAAAAAGTCCAGAACCGCCTGGTGGAACTTTCCAGGGAGGACTAACCTGTTAAGCCCAAAACTGATCTGCGGTGGCGGGGCCGGGCGGGGAGGCCGGACTGGTCAGCCCAGCCCGTCGCCGGCAGATTTCGACGGCGGAAACCGCAGGAGAAAGGGGAACTTTAACCATTTTAAAGCGTTAAAGTATAAAGTTGGGGAAAGCGTCCAGGTTAAGAAAGCCAGTCGTTGAGGAGGTTAATCCATTGGAGTTTAACAAATCAGAGCTCAGGGAATGGATCGAATCAATCGCCAGTTCGGTGTTGACCGCCCTCTTTATTATGGTCTTTATCTTTCAAACATACAAAGTTGAAGGCAAGTCCATGGAGCCCAACCTGCACGAAGGGCAAAGGCTGATCGTTGATAAGATAACCTATCGTTTTCGCCCGCCGAAACCCGGCGAAGTGGTGGTGATCAAGCCGAAGGACCCGTCCAAAAAGTTTGTCAAACGGGTGATCGCCACCGAAGGGCAGAACCTCCAGATTGCCGACGGCAAGTTGCGGATCAACGGGCTGACCATCCAGGAACCCTATATCTTGGAAGAGATGGATGACAATTACGAGTGGACGATCATTCCCCAGGGCACGGTTTTTGTCATGGGCGACAACCGGAACCGGAGCATGGACAGCCGGGACCAGCGCAATGTGGGGTTCGTTCCCCTGGAAAATGTGGTGGGCAGAGCGGTTCTTGTCTACTGGCCGCCATACCAGGCTAAGTTTATAAGAACCCCCGAGCTTAAAGGGGATTGGGAAGGGCTGGATATTGAGTTTAGTGAGTGAAAAGGGTCCGGGTGGTTTCCCGCGGGGGACGGACTAGGCATGGATTAGGCAAGGATTAGAGATGGATTAGGCAAGGATTAGACATGGTTTAGGCCTTTTCTTTAAAGAAAGCTTCCATCCGCTTGACCGGTTCGCGGCGGGGTTTTCCCTCTTTTGTGATGCAGATCTGTTTTGTTTCCCCGCTTGCCAGGAGCAGGCCATCGGGTTCGCGGGTGATTTGGTAAGCAAATTCAAGATAGGGCGGGTGGATCGCTTTGATCCAGGTCTCGACCGTGACCAGATCATCATATTTGGCCGGGGCGTGGTAATGGCAGGTGGCGGAGAGCAGGGGAAAGAAGTAGCCTTCCTCCTCACATTGCCGGTAGGAAAAGCCGTATTGCCGCAGAAATTCGGTGCGCCCCAGCTCCATCCAGGGCAAATAGCGCAAGTGGTGTACCATCCCCATAGCGTCCGTTTCGGCGTACCGGACCCGAAAACTCACCCGGTTGCGGGCCCAGGAGAACATGGCCGCGATGGGCGTTTGTTCTTTCTTCATCTTGGTTCCTCCTTCCAACACCAACACCGGTGGCGGATATGGTTGGGATCAATTGTTATTATAGTACAGAATCGCGGGGAATGGGGAAAGCAGATGAGGTTTTTGTTTGGCCGCGAAAAAACTTTATTGTAAAGCAGGAGTTTGGCATAAGCTATAGAAAAACGAGTTGTTCAGCGTTATTCGGTATAAAAGGAGAAACGAGCAACAATGCGGATTATAATTGGTGCGGACTATGCGGAGATGAGCAAAAAGGCGGCCTTAATCGTTGCCGCGCAAGTAATATTGAAACCCGATTGTGTTTTGGGTTTGGCGACGGGCAGTACGCCCCTGGGGCTGTATCGTGAACTGATCGCCATGTATCAACGGGGTGAAGTTGATTTTTCCAAGGTAACCACCATTAATTTGGATGAATATTACCCGATCACGCCGGATCACCCCCAGAGTTACCACTACTTTATGGACCAGAACTTATTTAACCATATTAATGTTGATCGGAAAAAGATCCATCTTCCAAACGGAATGGCTGATTCGGTTGTCGAAGAGTGCCAAAAGTATGAGCAACTGATTGCGGAGGTGGGCGGGATCGATCTCCAGGTGTTGGGGATCGGCGTCAACGGGCATATCGGGTTCAATGAACCGAATCCCGGTCTCAATTCCCGTACGCATTTGGTTGATCTGAAGCAGGAGACGATCAAGGCCAACAGCCGCTTTTTCCAGTCGGAGGCGGAGGTGCCCCGGCAGGCCTTGACCATGGGGATGGGGACGATCTTAAAAGCCCGCCGGATTGTCTTGTTGGCCAACGGGAGGAATAAAGCGGAAGCCATCAAAAAGACGGTGCAGGGAATGGTGACGACGGAATGTCCTTCGTCTTTTCTCCAAACCCATCCGGATGTCACCTTGCTGCTGGACCGGGAGGCCGCTGCCTTATTGGACTAGGAGGGTTTTACCAATCCTGCCCCAAAGTAGTTAAAACTAGTGCATATAAAGAATAGTCAAGAATAACGAGGACGGAGCGAAATTGGGCGGAAACCGATTGCGTTTGCCGCGATTTGAGATATAATTATGTTCAAGAGTAAAGCTTCTTCCCGTTGCTTGGCTTTTTTTTATGGGTTGCGGGTTGGTGCGAGACCGGTAACGCAGGATAAACAATGTTTTCCTTGGATTTGGGGGTGTGTTTATGGAGCAACCAATGGTCATCGGGCAGTTTAACGACTCCTATCCTCCGGTGATGGACGGGGTCGCCAATGTGACCAAGAATTATGCCTTCTGGTTACAGAAAAAATATGGCCAGTGTTATGTCGTAACTCCGGCGTTTCCAGGTTATCGTGACCAAGATCCCTTTCCGGTGATCCGCTATTCCTCTTTACCGCTGGTCTTCCGTCCGCCTTACCGGCTGGGCTGTCCGCAGCTTGATCTAAAAGTGCAAAGGCGCTTAAAACAGATCCCGTTCGACCTGATCCATACCCATTCGCCGTTCTCTTCGGGACAGCTGGCCTTGAAAATTGCCCGGCAAAAAGGGATTCCGCTGGTCGCGACCTTTCATTCCAAGTTTTATGATGATTTTAAAATGGTGGTCAAAGCGGAAAACCTCGCCTGGCTCGGGGTTAAACAAGTGATCAAGTTTTTTTCCCAAGTGGATACCGTCTGGACGGTAAGCCAGGGAACCGCAAAAACGCTGCGGGAGTATGGTTACCGGGGAAGAGTGGAGATTATCCGGAACGGTACCGAGTTTGAACCGCCGGTGGACCGGGAGGCGCGCCGGGAGGCGATCAATCAACAACTGCACATTAACCCTACGGAACCGGTCTTTCTCTTCGTCGGCCAGCATGTTTGGCAAAAAAACGTGCGGATGCTCATCCAAGCCCTGCAGTTATTGGACCAACGGGGTGTCGCCTTCCGGATGATCTTTGCCGGTACGGGTTATGCCGAGGCGGAGATGAAAGAGCTGGTTAAGACGGGCGGTCTGGCGGACAAGGTTCATTTCTTGGGTTGCGTCCTCGATCGTGACCTGTTGAAATCCCTTTATGCCCGGGCTGATCTGTTTTTGTTTCCTTCGGTGTATGACAATGCGCCGATCGTGGTTCGGGAAGCGGCAGCGGCGAAGTGTCCGGCGGTGGTTGTGGCCGGTTCGAACAGCGCGGAAGAGATTATTGATAATGTGAACGGTTTTTTGACGGAGAATGATCCGGAAAGTCTAGCCCGGCGGCTTCAGGAAATTATGGACCATCCGGAGCAACTGGCCAAGGTGGGCGAGGAAGCGCAGCGGACGATATACCGGCACTGGGAACAGATCATTGACGAAGTGGCGGCGCGTTACCGGGAGTTGATCCAAGATTTTAAGAAGAAAACAACTACCTTTGGTCCGATCCCTGTGGTAAAATAAGATTAACAAAAAGGAAAGGCGGTTATGGGGGTGTCGGTGGAAAGATATGTTGCGGTGATCGGGTTTAGCCAGTTTTACGGCCGGAAGATTTTTAAACCGGAACAGATCGTGAAACTGGTCAAAGAACCCGAGAACGCCTATGATGATGAAGCGATCCGGGTTGAGGTGGAGCCGGTTGGCCAAGTCGGTTATGTGGCAAACAGCACTGCGACCGTTCCCCGGGGCTGCCATAGTGCCGGTCGGATCTATGATACTTTTGATGAGCATTGCTATGGGATTGTCCGGTTTGTCACCAAAGAGACTGTCATTGTCGAACTCTTGGACAAGATCCGGATGCAGATTGTTCTGCTGGAAACTTACGACTTGCAGCAAATGAGTTGAGCGGTGTTGCGCTTGTTAATTGCGTTGTGATTACAATCGAATGAAAGAGGGCTGGTTGACGGGCCAGCCCTCTTATTTTTTTAGATGGTTGCGAAGCGATAGATGGTTGTCTGCCGGTAGACCTCGCCCGGATTGAGGACCGTGGAAGGAAACCCGGGGTGGTTGGGAGAATCGGGGAAGTGTTGGGTTTCCAGACAGAATCCGCTGTGTTTTCCGTATTTTACGCCGCGTTTTCCGGTAAAGGTCCCGTCGAGAGAGTTCCCGGTATAAAACTGCATACCCGGTTCGGTGGTGTAAACCGTCATGATCCGGCCGCTCTTCGGTTGGCGGACGCTGGCGGCCAAGGTTAGGCCGGCGCCCTCCCGGTTTAAGACATAATTATGGTCGTAACCACCGGACAGCTCGGCGATGCGTGCCCCGATCGGTTGCCAGGCGGTGAAGTCTAAAGGGGTATTTTTCACCGGCGCCAGTTCGCCGGTGGGGATTAAGCCTTCGCCCGCGACCGTATAACGGTCGGCGTTGATCATGACTTCATGGTCCAGGATGTCGCCGCACCCCTCGCCCTTTAAATTAAAGTAATTGTGGTGGGTGAGGTTGACCACGGTTGGCTGATCGGTGGTGGCTAAATACTTGATGACCAGTTCATTTTGGTCATTCAGTAAGAAACGGACCGTGACGGACAAGTTCCCCGGGTATCCTTCCTCCCCGTCTCTGGACAAGTAATTGAGTTCCACCCCAACTCTTTCCGCGTCACCGAACTCGGCCGCCTCCCAGACGACCCGGTGGAACCCGGCGTTCCCGCCGTGGAGATGGTTTTCGCCGTCATTCAGGGGTAGCCGGTACGTTTTACCGTTCAGAACAAAGCGGCCTTGGGCGATGCGGTTGGCGTAACGACCGATGAGCGTGCCGACATAGGGGTGTTCGGTTAAGTAGGTGGCTAGATTGTCAAACCCGAGGACCACGTCGTCAAGTTTCCCCGTTTTGTCCGGGACCAGCAGCGAGGTGATGATCCCCCCGTAATTAATCATCTGCACCGTCATGTCGTTTTTGTTCTTAAGGGTGAACTGAAAGACTTCCTTCCCGCCAACGACGCCAAAGGGTATCTTGGTGATATTCATAGTTTCGCCTCCTTGGTTTTGGTTTGAACGCTCAGATCATTATCCTTGGATCCGCGAAAACAAAAACAAGACGGCAACCGAAACTTACCGCCCTTGGTTTAAGCAAAAGCGGTAGAGGGCGTGGGCCACGCCGTTTTCATCGTTGGAAAGCGTAACATAGTCGGCCTGTTGTTTGATGGCGGCATCGGCGTTGGCCATGGCAATTCCGAGTCCGGCATATTTGATCATGGGCAGATCGTTAAACCCGTCCCCGATCGCGATGATTTCCTCCCGGGTGAAACCGTAATAAGCGCTTAGTCTGGCCAGAGCATTGGCTTTCGAGATTTCCTGGTCGAAAAATTCCAGCATGAAAGGGAGGGAGGTGCAATAATTGACCGTTGGGGGAACCGCCGGGGCCACCTGCTTGACAAAATGCCGGATCGCCTCTACTTTGTCAAAAAAAAGGACTTTCGTCACCCCTTGGGCGATGAGCGCTTCCAAATCGGTGATGGGCTGCGGTTCCACCCTTGAATGGCCGGCGTAGACTGTTGCTTCCGGACCGAACGGCTGGACATAGAGTTTGTTGTCGGCCCAAATGGCGACGGTGGTTTTGAGGCCTGTGCCAAGTTGGTAAACGGTTTTGACGTCTTCACCCCGCATCGTCTGGGCGTAAAGGATCTTCCTTGATTTGCCCATGACGATTTTGGCGCCGTTGTATGTAATAAAGGGTAGATCCAGGCCCAGCTCCGCAATCAATGGTTCGACTCCTTGAATTGGCCGGCCGGTACAGATGGTAACGATCACCCCGGCCGCGGTGGTTTCCTGGATTGCTGTGATCGTTTCCGGCGCCAGTTTGCTCTGACTGTCAAGGAGGGTGCCGTCGACATCAACTGCTACTAATTTGTACTTCATCCTTCTTCTCCTTTGATGAAAGGCTCTTTCTTCCTGAACAAGAGCATTACGGATTGCTTAATTATACAGTACAAGGTTTTGACGGAAAAAACAACCAGGATCAAGGTTTTAACAAGTTTTTTAATTACGACGTAAAACTTACTTGTTTCTTTTCCGGGCCTGTTCAATAATGGAGTGGAGCGGTTGGGAACCGCCGGCCATCAACGCCGCCGTAAAGAGGCTGTCGATCAAGGGTTCTGCTTCCATCCCCAGTCCGCCCGCCAGGAGACGGAAACGGGGATTCGCCAGGGCCAACCCTAAACCAAAAGCAAAGGTAAGAAGTAATGTCAGGTAAGTACGGAAAGCAACTATTTTTGCGGTGTTTTCGCCCGGATGCTCCTTGTCCTCCGGCACCGGGGGAAGCAACGGAATGAGTATATTCTCAATGATCCGTTCGACAATGAAGGTGATCACGGCAATAAAAACAAGGTAAGAAAGGAGTTGGTCTAAGTTATACATCTTGGACCCTCCTTGGGATGGGCGATCTATGTTGTAATATTATTGACAACCAGCCAATTTCCTTTTTTTCACAAGGTCTATTTCCAAAAGCGACCAAAAAATCCTGAAAAAACTGGACCCGGAGATTGTCAAGGTGTTGCTGAGGATGAAGGAAAGCTGGACGGGTTTGGACTTATCGATCTAACGCCAAGCGCTAAAGAGGCCAAGGGGACCTTTGTGGTCCCCTTGTTGTCTTTAAGCCTCTTTTTCCACATAAATGATGCCCACGGTTCCCGGGCCGCAGTGGGTTGAGATTACGGCCCCGGCTTTGGTAACAATGAGGTTGCGGGCCAGTTTCATCTCCCGTAACTGTGCGGCGAGCTCATTGGCCGCCTCTTCGTCGCGGCAATGGGCAACGCCGACCCAGTTGTTGTCGACCCGTTCTTTGTTGGCGGTGATCCATTCCAAAAGGCGGGCCTTGGCTTTGCTTTTGCTCCCCCGGATTTTCTCCGGGACGATCATCTTGCCGTCGACCACCTCGATGCGCGGGTGAATCTGGAGCACGTTACCGATCAGCGCCTGCGTCCGGGTGAGTCTTCCCCCTTTATATAAAAAGTCCAGCGACTCGACGATGAAGGAGGTTCTAATCCGTGGGGTCATCGCCCTGAGGTGGTCGGCAATCGTTTGGAGCGAGGCCCCCTGCTCAGCCATTTCGGCGGCCTGCAAAGCTAAAACACCGATGCCTAACGACAGGTTGCGGGAATCGACGGCGACAATGGGGGCACCGGCCAATTCTTGTGCCGCCAGACAGGCGGAGGCGTAAGTGCCGGAGAGATCGGCGGAGATTCCGACAAAGAGGATTTCATGACCTTCCGCGAGAAGGCGGCGGAAAAGCTCTAAAAAGGTGGCCGGCGTGGCCTGGCCGGTCTTGGGGAAATGGGGCGAAGTGTTGACTTTTTCCAAAAACTCATCCTGCGTAAGGTTGACCCCATCATAATAGACCTCCTCACCAAAATGGACCGTCAGGGGAACCACCTCAATACCGTAACGGCTTTTTAATTCCGGTGAGAGGTCGGCGGTGGAATCGGTGACGATTTTAATCGACATGGTAAAACTCCTCCCAAAGGAATAATTTTTCCGTATCTTGAAACCAGTTGTCCAGTCAAGGCAAGCAGATCAATAAAACAATGATGCCGGGATTAAGTGATCCGTTGGAATGAGCTCCAGTCACCTCCTTGTTTTCAGTCGCGACGCTAATCATTATTAACTTCGCTAATCCCCGGTTAAATCCTCCCTGCTCTTTGCGGGCGAGGGGGAGGAGGAAAGAAAGGCGCATGAAAGTGGCGGCAGGATTTTACCCTTTGGTAACTAATAGTGATCTTACCGGGAATTATTTGGGCAACCGGACGTTAGTAATGGGTAAAGGGCCAAGTATATTACGAGAAAGGTGTGGTTGCTTTGAACCAGCTTGAACAGTTAATGACGGAGATCAAAAAGATGGGGGATGCGGTTAAAGAAAGGGTTGAACGGTCGATCAAGGCTTTGGTGGAAAAAGATCCGGAAGCCGCTTTGGAGATTATCAGAGAGGATGACCTCTTTGATAACGAGTTGATCGTCTTTGAAGATAAGACCACCCGGTTTATTGCGGAGAAGAACCCTCATGGGAAAGAACTGCGCAGTAGTCTTTCCATTTTTAAGATGGCGAAAGATCTGGAACGGATCGCCGATTATGCGACGAACATTGCGGAGATCGTTCTGGAGTTAAAAAATGAAGAATACATAAAACCATTAATTCATATTCCGAAATTGGCCTCTTTAGCCCTTAATATGCTTGAAGTGGCGTTAAGGGCTTTTCTTGATGGCGACTCCGATTTGGCGGAAGCGGTTTGCCGTAAAGATGAAGAGGCCGATAATCTTTGTGACCTTATTTTTAAAGAGTTGACCAGTGGCGAATTGACCGATGGGCAACTCCGTTCCATCCGGCAAACGGTCCGGTTTAACATGGTCGCCCGCTTTTTGGAACGGATTGCCGACCACGCCACCAACATCGGCGAGGAAACAATCCTGCTCCATACCGGAAAAAGGGTGAAATACTAGTTCCGTTGCTGACCGTCCCGCCGGGGGGAGGGTTATTCTTGCGGCTGTGACGTTAATTATTCCCGGCAGGAGATTGGCGCGGCGGGTTGAATATCTCCTCTGTTGGCACCGGACCGGTCTTTGGTTTCGATTTAATACTTCCGGGGAGGAGCAGTTAAAGATGGCAAAACGTTTTACCCTCTTTTTAATTTTAACCGTTGGCCTACTCCTTCTGGTTTTAGCTTACGCCGGGCCACACTGGACGGTAGAAGCGAAGACAAAAGTAGCCGAACCCAAAATTGGCCTTATTGACCTTAACCGGATTAAAAAGGAGGCGCCCCCCTTTATTGCCTTGGGGCAACGGGCAAAAAACAACCAGCGGATCCTGGAGGAGTTTACGGCGCAAGTTTTAGCCGAACACCAACAGCAGATCAAAGCGTTGAGCCTGGATGATTTTGAACGCAGCCGGGAACTGGCGGCGACCACCCAGGCCCGCCTCGACCAGAAAAGGCAGGAACTGGAGGAAAGCTACCGGCGACAAGAAGAGGCCGTGCTGAAGGAGCTGGAAGCGGTTGTTGCCCATGTGGCGAAGAAGAAAAAGTACGATTGTATCCTCCTCAAAAGCGGTTTCCAGGTGGGCGGGGACGACGTGACCGATCAAGTCCTGAAAACCTGGGACAAGTGGGGGTTGACCTTCTGCCAGCGGGTTTGGATCTTTTTCGGCGGAAAGGATCCCCGGTCGGATTCGTTGGCGGAAGGATCCGGTGGCGGAGAGTAAGCAAAAAGGAGCGGTTTCTGATGGCAACGAGTTTGTCAGGGAAAAAGGTGCTGATTACCGGCGCTTCTTCCGGGATTGGCGCCGCAATTGCGCAGACCCTGGCGGAACAGGGATGTCTGGTTTGGGGGACGACCCGCAATCTCGACAAAGTGGCGGCCCTCCCCGCACCGTTACGCCAGAAGGTGAAATTCTTGGCCATGGATGTTAACGACGACCAAGCGGTCCGTGCCGGCGTTGACCGTTTTCTGGCGGAGGCCGGGGGCATTGACGTTTTAATTAACAACGCCGGGTTTGGGGTCTTCGGGCCGTTGGAAGAGTTCCCCCTGGCCAAGGCGAAAGCGATCTTTGAGACCAATTACTTTGGGGCGTTACGTTTAATTCAAGCGTTGGTACCGGTCATGCGGGAACAAGGCAGAGGGCTTATCATCAATATTACTTCGCTGGCCGCCCGCTTTGTCATTCCCTTTCAGGTTCACTATTCGGCGACCAAATCCGCTCTCGCGGCGCTGACCGAAGGACTCCGCCAGGAACTCCGCCCCTACGGGGTGAAAGTGGTTGCGGTTGAACCGGGCGATATTAAAACAAACTTTAATAACGTTACTGAATTCGGGTCCAAGGAAGACTCGCCCTACCAAAAATGGATGGAATCCTGTTGGCGGGTGATCGACGTTAATATGGAAAAATCCCCCCCGCCCCAGGTGGTGGCCGCGCAGGTACTCCGGATCATCAGGCAGCATAACCCCCGTCCGTATTACGTGGCCGGCGATTTCCTCTCGACGAAATTTCCCTTTCTGGCCCGGCTTGTCTCCCAACGGTTCAAGGAGAAATTGATCCGGATCTTTTACGGGATTGACTTTGAATAACAAACAGGTAATCGCGGGATGTTTTGACGCGACTTTTCATCGGTAAAAGAGCCTCCTGTCCGTTGGCGGGCAGGAGGCTCTTTTCGTACGGTGGTGCGGTGACCGACCGGCGCCCATGCGCTCCTGGCGCTAGGCGGGGATGATCGCTAGTTCCCGGCCGACTTCGACCAAGGTCTGGATGGCGCGGTCGATCTGTTCCGCGGTGTGGGTGGCGGTGAGGCTGGTCCGGATCAAGGTGGCATCCGCCGGGACGGCGGGGGCGACGACCGGGTTGACATACACCCCGTGCTCGAAAAGGACCTTACAGACCAGGAAGGTTTTTTGCATATCCCCGACCAGGATGGGAATGATGGGGGTCACACCGTCTCTGACGATAAAGCCGTGTTCTTTCAGGCGGGTCCGGAACTGGTCGGCGAGGGCCAGCAGATGCTGGCGGCGTTCGGGTTCGGTTTCGATGATCTCCAGGGCTTTCAGGGCGGCGCCGGTGGCGGCCGGGGTCATACTCGCCGTGAAGATCAGCGGCCGGGAGACATGCTGCACATAATGGCAGACCGGCTCCGCCGCGACGAGAAAACCGCCGAGGGAAGCAAAGGATTTACTGAACGTCCCCATAATCATGTCCACTTCGTCTTCCAGGCCAAAATACTCGGCGGTGCCCCGCCCGTTGGCGCCGAGGACGCCAATACCGTGGGCGTCGTCCACCAAGATACGGGCTTTGTATTTCCGGGCCAGGCGGACAATCTCCGGCAAGTTGGCCAGATCGCCCTCCATACTGAAGACGCCGTCGGTGACGATCAGTTTCGGTGCGTCTTTCCCCAGCTTTTTCAGGAGACTTTCCAGGTCGTCCATGTCGTTATGTTCGTATTTGTACATTTTGGCGAAGGATAGACGACAACCGTCATAGATGCTGGCGTGGTTCGCCCGGTCGCAAAGGATGTAATCGCCGTGTCCGGCAATGGCGGAGATGATCCCCAAATTCGCTAAAAAACCGGCCGAGAAGAGAAGGGCTTTTTCCTTCCGCATGAAGCGGGCCAGGCGTTCTTCCAGCGTGACGTGGAGATCGAGGGTCCCGTTGAGGAACCGGGAACCGGAACAGCCCGAGCCGTATTTGGCGGTCGCGTCCATGGCGGCCTGGATGACCCGCGGGTCGCTGGTGAGACCCAGATAATTGTTGGAACCGATCATGAGGACATTCTCTTTGTTGCTCATCGTTACGATGGTATCCTGGCCCGATTGGAGCGCGTGGAAATAAGGATACAACCCGGCGGCCATCGCCTCTTTTGCCATAGTATAATCATAACATTTTTTAAATAAGTCCATAAAAGATACACCTCGTTTGTACATAATATTATCCTGCATTCTATTCGTTGGTTAACTCCTATTTCCTGCTTGCTCTTTTTCATTTGCTTTTACGCGGCGATGGCGACGAGGAGTTTTTGGAGAAAGCGAGGGCTGACTGATCTTTTTCTATTTAATTTTGTATGCGGCGATGGCGACCCGACTGGGGGTTAACGTTGGAGCAAGCGGTGTAAAATGCTGTTACGGAGTTGGGTTAGCCGGTTAAAATCCATCCTGGCGATGTAAAGTGCTTCGAGGTCCTGGTGGAATCTTTTGGCCTGGCCCAGCCAGCTGAGGGCCTTTTCCCAAAGGGTTAAAAAGACAAGGCGGAATTCTTCCCGGGTATCGTTGTCTAGGCCCCGTTCCGGTTGGAGGAAAGCGCCGGTGGCGATATACCGGCACCGGCGGTCGCCACCGGGCGGGTATTGGTGGGGCCAGGTTGAGGTGAAGACAGCGGCCTTGTGGTCCGGGAGCCAAAGGTGGTCGTATTTGGCCGGATCAAGGGCGCAGTGGAAAACTTCGACGTCGCGACCAAGATCAACCGCGGTGGTGACCAGGCGCTTCAAAATTTCATCCCGGCCCGTCCCGGGCGGTCCCTCCAGGATATATAAGCGCGTGGCCGCCCCGCCCAGTGACTCTAAATAATGAACGGGGCCGTTGGCGGTGATGGCACTGGCAAAGAGGTGACGAAGGCGTCCCTGTCGCCCCGTCGGTTGACAGCCGGCAAAGAGGTCGGCTTTGATTTCATGCAGCGCGGACAACCAAGCCTCCTGGTTTAAACAGGAATAATTGGTTTTCCGCCAATGCCGGTAAAGGCCGAGGGCGGCATTTAAATACACATAAGCCCGTTCGAAACAGGCTTTCTTTTTTTTCCCGGTTTCCACGATCCGGCTTTGGTTTGCTTTTAAAGCTTTGGAGTCCCAAAAGACGCCGAGATCGATTATTTCATCGACCGCCCCTGGAGAAACCGGATCGATGGTATGGGGCGCCGTCCCATCAAGAAAGGCGGTTTTTAAAGCAGGGATCAGCAGCCCATCAAGGGAATTATGATCCGATGAACAATGGAGATACTCAAGGTCAAAACCGTGCGCCAGCAGTGCTTCGCCGATCTGTTTCATGAAGGTTGACTTTCCTGTGCCCGGGCCGCCTTTTAGAATATAAATATGGTCCGGTCCGGGGCCAACCACCTGATCATAAAAGGAATGGAAACCAACGCCGGTATTTCCGCCGGCGAAAAAATGACGGATCTGTCCTGCCTTCAATCTTATCCCCTCCCGGGTTATTGATATGATCCGGGCTGAACTGGAGTGCCTGGCAAGGAAAGATTGACAGAGACCTTAATTTAATATATAGTATACCCAGTACCGTATATACGGGAGGTTTTAATCATCATGCCAAAAAAAGGGTTGTTCATCGCGGGTTTGCTGTTGGTGATTCTGCTCCTGGTGGGTTTGGGGTTCAACCTGGGTGGTAAGGAAAAAAATGAAGTGGCGCGCGTGGGCGCGCCAGCCCCCAATTTCCGGTTGGAAGACCTCTCCGGAGCAGTGGTGGAATTAAAGGATATTTACCGGAAAAACCAACTGACGTTGGTTAATTTCTGGGCGACTTGGTGTCCGCCTTGCCGGCGCGAGATTCCCGAATTCGTCCGCCTCTACCGGGAATACCGGGAGCGGGGCCTGGAAATTTTGGCTGTGAATGCTTGGGAAAACATCACCCTGGAAGAATTGCAGGCCTTCGTAGCGGCGGCGGAGATGGAGTTTCCCATTCTCCGGGACGTCAAGGAAGAAGCCGCCACCAAATACCAGGTCCGGGCGGTGCCCACGACGGTCTTTATTGACCCCAACGGACGGATTCTTGAGATCTTTGTCGGGGCGCTCACTTACGAACAACTCCAGACCAAGCTGGAACGCTACCTGCGGTAGCGGAGAAGGACAAAATGAAAGGAGGACCGACTGATGGAGACTCCCGGTGTTTTCCTTTCTTTTATCGCGGGATTACTCTCCTTTTTTTCCCCGTGTGTTCTGGCCATGGCCCCCGGTTACCTGGCCGTGTTAACCGGGGCCCTTCCCACCGATGAGCAGTACGATCAGCGGCTGTTGGTGAAAGCCGCCGCCACCTTTATCCTCGGCTTCACCCTGGTCTTTGTGCTGCTGGGGGCGGCCTTTTCGGCTTTGGGGCAGTACCTTTCCGGGTTCCGGGTGGTCTTTCTTAAAGTCGGCGGCGGGCTGCTCATCCTGCTTGGCTTGGGGCAATGGGGCATCTTTCGCTTCTTCCCTTTGCAACGGGAATTCCGTTTTCAAATGAAAAAGCCCCTGGCCGGAGTGGCCGGTTGGTTGCTGGCGGGGATCACTTTTGCCTTTGGGTGGACACCCTGCGTCGGGCCGATCCTGGGGATGATCTTGACCCTGGCCGGGAGCACGGGGCAGATCGCCACCGGTACCTTTCTGCTCTTCGTTTACGCGCTGGGGTTGGCGACCCCCTTTTTCTTGATGGCGCTGGCTTATCGCCGGTTCTATCTATGGTCAAAAAAAATAAGTCGCTACACGGCGATGATTACATTCCTCTCTGGTTTGCTCCTGATCAGTGTCGGGCTTCTGTTTGTTACCGACCGTTTTACCCTGCTGACCTTCTATTTAAATAAGGTTCTGGGTGGCCGCTCGCTGGAAGACCTTTTGTGGCCGGACTAAATGAAATCCCCATGGGCGATGGTGACCCAGAACGGATCTTTCTTGGTGCGGTTCAGATCGGCGAAAAAGGTCTTCACCCAAAGCTCGTCAAATTCGTTCAGTTTGACCCAAGCCTTGAGATGGGTAATTGTGCTGGGGACTAAATCCAGCGTGTATTGATAATGACGGTGCTTGTAACGGGAACGGGACACTTGGGATCACCTCTAACCTTAAGAAAATATTTCAACGGTCAGCGGGAGCACCGAAGCTTCCATTGGCGCGACCTGTTCCGGCCCGCCTTTGGGGTCGGTCGTCCACCTGGCGACGAATTTCAGCGGCCGGCGGACGCCAAGGTGGACGACGGTCTTGCTCAGTTTTATTTATATTGAAAGGAGCATGTTAGCCCCAAAGGCTTAAGAGGTATCTTGTTGAAGGCCCAAAGAAGGAGGCGTGAAAATACTGTTTGATTCACATGACCCAAATAATTATTCATTTGCGCTGGAAATCCTCCCCATAAAATCGCCTTAATCTCCCGATAAAACTGTTTAAATTACGGGTTGACAAATGCCTTTGTCTGTTACAGACAAAGGCATTTCTGTACTATTCGGGAAGACCGGACACTTGATAGGACAAGGGCATTTTCCTGGTACAAGGGGGGCCATTAATGGCCGTTGGGAATAGGATATAGTAATCTGAAACCACCGTTGGCGCTTGTTCGGGAGTTTACAAAGGAGGGATTGTGCAGATGTTCACCGCCAATGACCAAATGCGTTTGGCTAGGGCGTATGTTCCGTTTCAGATCTTCTCCAAACGCTGGGAGCCGATGGAAGGTCTGCGGAGGGGAACAATCTTCCCCGAGCTATACTTTCCATACCGAAAAGATAAAAGGTGAAAGGAGCAAATAAGATGGATCGAGAACAGCTGTCTATGCTCAAAGAGTTGATGGCGCTTGAGTTTGCGGTCTTGGAATTCCATCTTTATCTGGATACGCACCCCACCGACCAGCGGGCGTTGATGGAATACAACTCCCTTGTGCAGCAGTTAACCATGGTTAAACAGCAGTATCAGGACCGTTACGCCCCTTTGACCTGGCAGGAACCGAGTGCTTATCCCTGGCAGTGGATCAATGAGCCCTGGCCATGGGAAATCTGTTACGAATAGGGGGGTTATTTGGAATGTGGATCTATGAAAAAAAGTTACAGTATCCGGCTAAGGTTGGGCGGGCCAATGTGAAAATGGCGAAATACCTGATTACCCAGTATGGCGGGCCCGATGGGGAATTGGCCGCTTCCATGCGTTATCTGACCCAACGTTACCATATGCCTACTCCCCAAGCCAAAGGCATTTTAACGGATATCGGCACGGAAGAACTGGCCCATTTGGAGATCATCGGCACTTTGGTGTATAAACTGATGGACCGGGCTTCCATTGAGGAGATTAAAGCGGCCGACTTGGGCGCTTACTACGCGGATCATGACCGGGGACTCTACTACGTTAATGGAGAAGGGGTGCCGTGGACGGCGGCTTACATCCAATCGAAAGGCGATCCCG
>JAAYMP010000233.1 GCA_012521315.1 Bacillota bacterium | reverse complement strand
GGCACCCATCGGGCCCGTAGCACCAGTCGCACCTACCGGGCCGGTTGCTCCAGTTGCTCCTGCCGGACCCGTTGCCCCCGTTGCACCCACGGCACCCATCGGGCCCGTGGCACCAGTGGCACCTGCCGGGCCGGTTGCTCCGGTTGCGCCTACCGGACCAGTCGCTCCCGTTGCGCCTACCGCGCCTCGTGGGCCGGTCGCGCCGGTCGCCCCCGTGGCGCCGGTTGGGCCGGTCGGGCCAGTCGGCCCGGTCGCACCGGTCGGACCAACAATCGGAATCCGGAGTAAGATCTGTTGAATTTTATTGACCAAAGCCAAGAGCGGGAAAATTATTTCGCACAAATCGGGACGCTTCAACAAAAAGGCCACCAATTTATCGAAGATCACGCCAAGGACATTGAGGACACAAAGGAAATCTTCCTTCTCCAGGCATTTAAGGGCCAAGGCAACATCGGCCAAGAGGACTTCCTTAAAATCATGCGGTAAATTGGCCTTGAGGATCTGCTTTTCGAGTTTTTCCAACAATTCGGCAAGTTCAACACGGCGTTGATCATCAACGCTCAATAGGCTTCCACCTCCTTTTCAATGATACCTATCATACGAACGCCGCCCTTGGATTGCCCCACTCCATAAGACATATTAAATGACGACCAGATAAAAATGGGAGCTTGAAACAGGACAAAGCGTCACAAAACGGGACAAACCATTACAAAAAAACCGCTGGTTAAACCAACGGTTTTCACACACCTTATTTTTCTGTTCTTAAGCACAACCCTTTGTCCGGAAGAACGGCCGGGCGGAAAGCGCCCGTGGAAACAGGTCAATATGGGTCACAATCTCCAGCTGACGCTTTTCCGCGACCACCACCAAAAGGTGGGCGACCACGATCTGCCGGAGAAGCCCCGGTAAACAGAACCGGGCCGGATGTAAAACATAGTTTACTTTCGCATCCAGGAGATGGATTTGGACCTCGAACCGGCCGCCGGGCTTCAAACCTGGAAAGTCCACGGCCAGGCTAAAGGGGAGTTTTTCGTCGCGAAAACGCACCCGGTCTTCCGGATCGACGAAAAAGATCTCCTTTTCAATTATCCCGCTGACGACAACCTTGTCTTTGAACAAATGGGCCCGTTTCTCCAGCAACCGCGCTTTAATCCGGTCGATTTTGACCGCATTAATACAGGTCTCCGAGGTCAGGACCAATTGACCGGTCTTCTCTCCACGGTGGACCAAAGCGTTGATCCGCTGCTTTTGGACATAGAGTTGCGATGCGGAAGAACTGCACACCACGCTCACTTCATCACCTCGCAAGGAGGAACCCATACTGTATTTTATTTGGCGGCGTCAATCTGGTCACCTGCCGTCGGAACTTTTTACCCTCGCTTGGCCGGGCTTCAATTCTCCCGCTCCCGGCGGACTGCCCTGGACACCAGTGGTTGTTGGCCGGCTGCCGGGTTTTGGAAATAAACATAATCCAAGGCCGGTTCGGCGGCCAGCCGGTCAAAGGCCGCGGCGGCCTCTTGCTCACAGGTGGCGCAAGCATGCCAAGGAAGCAAAACCGCGGCAATGCGAACCGGTTTCCGGCGATCGTCCTCGGCCAAAGAATAGATCTTCCGGTAACCACTGCACGAAGAACAGATTTTGATCTCCTCATCCTGGAACTCGTAAATATCATCGGTGTCGTAGTATAGACGGCGTTGCCGCCGGAAATAGTCTCCCCGGCCGAAGATCGCCGCCAAATCAATCTCCTTCCGTTTGGCCCACACTTCCTGGAGAAAAGCGACTTTTTTCACCACCGTTTCGTCCACCGGTCCGGCCTTTTCAACCCCGCGCGGCAGCTCGGGTTCACGTACGCCCGTATAGTCCAGCCCCGCCAGGGCCAGGATGATCCCGACATTGACATAGGGAAGGGCCCCCTCGATCGAATAACCCCCTTCCAGCACCACCAAGTCGGGGGCCAACAGCTCCGTCAACCGGGCATAGCCCTGCGCCGTAATATTCATACTGGTGAGCGGATCGGTGAAATGGTTGTCCTGACCGGCCGCATTGATGATTAAATCCGGCTGGTAGTCATGGAGAACCGGCAAGACCAGTTGCTCAACGACGTACAACAACTCGGCGTCACCGCTCCCCGGCGGCAGGGGCACGTTCAAGGTCAACCCGTAGGCGGCCGGTCCGCCCAGTTCGTTTAGGAACCCGGTTCCCGGGTATAAAGTCCGCCCGTCCTGGTGGATACTGATGTGCAACACATCCGGATCGTTATAGTAGATGTCCTGGGTCCCGTCGGCATGGTGGGCATCGGTGTCAACCACTGCCACCCGGAACCGGCCGTTCCGCAATTTACGCAAATATTCGATCATCACCGCTTCAATATTGATCGTGCAGAACCCGCGGGAGCCGTGGACAATCCGCATCGCATGGTGGCCTGGCGGGCGCAGTAGGGCAAAAGCCCGCTCCGTTTTTCCGCTGAACACCAGGTCCCCGGCGGTGATCGTCCCTCCCGCCGCAATCAAATGCGATTCCGTACAGACTGCTTCGACGGACGGGACACAGATGTGGACCCGTTCGATATCCTGCCGCGTCGCGATCCCCGGCCGGAACTCCTTAATCGCCGGAAGGTCCAGGAGGCCCTCCTCCCGCAGCTGGTCCCTGGTGTACAGCAGCCGCTCCTCCCGCTCCGGATGGTCGGCGGCAATGGCCCAGTCAAAGGCCGGGAAGAAAACCAATCCTACTTTCGGTTTTGTTGCCATGTTCACCACTCACTTTTCCATAATCAAGACAATACTGGAGCGCGATATTTCGTTTGCGCCGGTGCGGCCCGTTATAAAGCTATAAAGCACCCGCCGCCGTCGGCCCGATCCGGCAGATCTTTGGTTTTACCTGCGCCCGCAGGTTGAAATTTTTCCCCACCGTATAAAAGTTGCGGACCATATTAAAGACTTCTTCCTCCGTGATCTCAACCTCGTCGGCCGCAACAGCGGCTCCCATTTTCCGCGCGTAGTTCACCGTCTGCCGGACCGCTTCTTGGCGGGCGGCTTCCAAATTAAAGGTGAAAGGCTGGCCGATGGCCGCCTCGTAGTCCAACTCGGGCACCACCAACTTCCGCAGGGCGGTATCGGCCCGCAGGGTAATGGCGAAGGTGGGGCGGCTGGCCGCCGCGCCAATCGCGTTGGCCGCTTCGTAATAGGGCAGGACCTGATAAGGAAGGCCCAGCTTCCCGGCGATCTTCGGGATAAAATAGGCCGCCGGTCCCCCCATCCCAATCAACTGCTCCGGCCAGAGCTTTGCCCCTGCCAACACCTGTGAAACCGTATAGACCGGCTGGCTGTTCAACTCGGCGTAAACCTCCTCAATCGCGGCGGCCGCTTGTTGGGCAAAAGCGTCTACGATCTTCTCCGCCAAGGCGTGCGGCTCAAGCCCGTAAGGCGCCCCCATCATTTCCAAAGCCGCGTAGGCCTGCCGGGCGTCGCCCAAAGCCGCCCCTCCCAAGACCACCACCGCATCGGTGGGGGTCACACCAGAACCGCCCAGCGCCGCCGGCGGCCCCATCCGCTGGGGACCGATGGTCACCCGGTCCCCGTCAAAAGTAACCTGGCTGTCCCCGCCCAGGCCCAGGGACCGGGAGAAAAAAGCCGGGACCAAAGTGGGATACCCGGCGATGACCGCTCCCTCTCGTTCGGCCAGCGGTTCACCGCCCACAAAGACCGAAATCTCGGTGGTCGTGCCACCGATATCCAGGGCGACCGCATCGGCCAACCCCTCCGTGAGTGCCATCGTCCCCATCAGGCTGGCCGCCGGTCCCGACAGGATCGTCTCGATCGAACGGTGGACCGATTCGTGCAAGGCAAGGGTCCCGCCGTCCGCCTTTAACAGATACACCTTTCCCAGCCGGTATTGGTCTCGCACCGCCTCAACCATCCGGACAAACTCGGCCTGCAGCGCGGCAATACTTGCGTTCAAAGCGGCCGTGGTAATTCGCCGCGGGAAATTCAACCTGCCCGATAACCGGTGGCCCAAAGTCACCGGGGCCAATTCCGGAAACTCCGCCTTGATCAGTTCTTCAATCGCCAGCTCATGTTGGAAATTGCGGGGTGAAAACTTCCCGACCGCCGCCAGCGCTTGGTAACCGGCGGCCTTGGCCGCCCGGACCGCCGCCCGGACCTCTTCCCGGTCCAACGGCCCCGTTTCGCGCCCGCGGTGGTCGATCGCGCCCGCCAAGGGATAGAGTTTAAAGGGCACCGGCAGATCCTCCCAACGCAGGCCCGGCCCGGGAATAATCAGCACCGCCGTCGGCGCCCCCTTCCCTTCCACAATCGCATTGGTGGCCAAGGTCGTACTGAGGTGGAGTTCGACCGGCTCCCGCTCCTCGCCCGGGAGCGCCTGCAAGAGGCGGGTAAGGACTTCCTCCGTTCCCGCGTGGAGGTTATGATGGTCAGTGGGGGTCCTGACCGTCGACAGCACCTGAACCCCCTTGAGCAATACGCCATTGGTGTTGGTGCCGCCGACATCAATCCCGATCAGAAATGACATTAACCACCACTTCCTTTGTGATCGTCCTTTTCGCGGTTTGTATTTTTAACTGTTATGTGATAATAATAGTTTGGAAGCACCAATTGGGAGGTGAGCGTGATGCCCTTTGCCGATTTGGAACTCACTGACCCACGGGTAAAAGCAGTATTATGCAAAATCCCCCGCGACCGGTTTGTGCCGGAGGAATACCGGCCTTACGCTTACGAGAACATCCCCCTCCCGATCGGATACGGCCAAACCATTTCCCAACCTTATATTGTCGGCCTGATGACCGAATTATTAGCCTTAAAACCAACCGACCGGGTCCTGGAGATCGGGACGGGTTCCGGTTACCAAACCGCCGTCCTTGCCGAACTGGCCGCCCATGTCTATACCATAGAAACCATCGAACCGCTAGCAAAAAGCGCGCAAGAGATCCTTACGCGCTTGGGATACGACAATATAAACTTTCGGGTCGCCGACGGCTTTTTCGGCTGGGAAGAAGCAAGCCCTTTCGACGCCATCCTAATTGCCGCCGCCGCCGAAGAAGTCCCGCTCCCCCTCAAAGAACAACTGGCCGACGGGGGTCGTCTGGTCCTCCCGATCGGGGCGCCCGGTAAGACCCAGACTTTATGGCGGATTACCAAACAAAACGGTCGTTTTATCGAGGAAGAGAAAGGGTTGGTCCGTTTTGTTCCCTTTACCCGCCGGGAATAAAAAAAGATGAAAAAGACCTTTTGTTCAGGGAATATTATTCAGTTCTTTCAGTAATAAATCGTAGATTTTGTTCTCGCCCATTCCTTTGATCTTTCCCAACATCTTTTGCTTATACTCCATCTCGCCTTCGGTCAACGTCTGCCGGTTGCTATCAAAATAAATAAGAATATTGGTGACCTCATTTAGGTTTTCCGGCTTTTTCAAGTGTCGTAACAGGCCAAACACTTTTTTTACCCCCAGTTTCCTTCAGGTTAACCCTTCCACTCCTATTTACAATTCGACATTAATCTGGAAGAACCTGCTAAAAATTGCCTAACGTTAAAATTTTCGCCACCAAAAATTACTTTCCTGCTTTTCCCTATCTATTAACTTTTTCTCAATCAAAAATAGCCTGCCCCAAAACTACCTTCTATCCGGTATAAAATCCCCAGGCAAATTGCAAAATACAATCGAAACCAATAAGCTAAGGAGTAAAAAGAGTTTGGTCAAGGATACCATTATCGCCGGGGCCGTAGCCGGCTTAATTGGGAATATACCGAAGACCGTCATCGCCTGGATCTTTCATTTCGCGGGCGTCTTGAGATATACTTTTATCCACATTGCCGCCGGTTACTTTGTCCCGGCACGGTTTATTGATAATCCGGTCTCCCTTACCATGGGTTTCATTGCCGATTATACCACCGCCGCGTTTTTTGGTTTCCTTATGCACCTAATGCTGAAGAAATCCGGAACCGATTATGCGGTCTTAAAGGGGGTGGGCTGTGGAGCCCTATTGTACCTGCTTTTTTACGGTGCCTTTATGGCCCTTGATATCACCAGGGCCAGCCTTTTGACCCCGCTGCCAAACTTGCTGTTATTTTTTCCGCATATTATCTATGGGGGAACCACTTGTTGGCTGTTAAAAAGATACCTTAATTAAACGGACAGAACTTGCCGGCAAAAACCATAAGCCCGGACTTTTTCGCCCGGGCTTACCCCGATCACCCCTTAACTCCAATATATGCCCAGAGACCGCTGCCTGCGGTCGAATCATTTTAGGGTTTCTTATAGTACAGCGCTTTATCATCGATGGCCCTCATCGTCGCCAGGATCCCGTCCAGATGGTCATATTCGTGCTGTAACAACTCGGACAGATCTCCTTCCAGTATTAGTTCGTTGTCACGAAAATCCAGATCTTTAAACCGGATGGTACACCTTTTATAACGCTTTACCCTGACCAAGAGCCCGGGAAAGGACATACAGTCGTCCAAAACCTCCATCATTTCCTCATCTTCAAACTGCAACTCCGGGTTGATAAAGACGACGGGTTCGTCAATATGCATATAGATTAGCCGTTTAAAGACGCCGATTTGCGGGGCGGCAATCGCCCGCCCGGCCTCATACTTCTGCCGAAAATCCAACAGGGTGTCGTGCAGATCCTGGACAACCCCTTTGAGAGTGCCAATCTCTTCCTTTTCCACCGGCAAGCTTACTTGATATAACTTCGGGTCTCCTAATAAAAGAATCTCTCGTACCATTTGCGCGCTTCCTTTTCCGGTCTATCTTGTTTTCAGTTTACCAAATAACTTTTTCGCCCGCGCAACCAGAGCGGGACTTCCCGTTGCGATTGCTTTCTCCAAAATCCGCGTTATTCTATCCCGGTACTGTTCGTCCTGACCGCCGATCCGGACCAGCGCCTCCAGGGCATTGGCCTGAACAATCTTGCTCTTACTCTTTTCCAGCCAGGAAAGCAAAATCTCGATCACCGAAGTTCGTTCCTGATCAGTAAGCTCCAAATAGGTAAAGAATAAGGCCACATGCCATTGGACTTCCTGCTGTTCGATCCGGGCAATCTCGTTTATTATCTCTTTTTTGAACGGCCTCAGGTACTCAGGGTGTACTTTGGCGACCTTTTCAATGACATCCGCCGCCCGCATCCGCAGAACCGGGTCATCGCTTTTCATCCCCATAAATACTTCGCCAAAAAGAGCCGGTTCCTTCATCACCTCGGCAACAACCTCATTCGCCTTCCCGACCGAACGCCTGTCCCCGCCCTTGAGTTTATCTAGAATCCTCCAGTTTTTTATATCCACGACCCTTTCCTCTTTCCCGCTCTTTTTGATCCCCCAATATCTTTTTTTCTCTTTCTTTTCTTCGCAAAACCATTTTACTCCTCTAAATCCCGGCGACAACAAAGTTGGGTGCAAATCGTTCATCTTGTATGCGGCTGCCGGACATAAAACAAGGAACTGCCAAAAAGGCGGCTCCTTGTTTTTGTCAATCAAGAATCTAGGGATTCTTTATCTGAAGGTGGTTCGCTATCATTATCAATTAAACTTATCAGAAGATCATAGTTTTTATGAGATCTGCCGGCACCCTCCTTACTTATCCTAGTAACAAACCACACTGATATGATTGGTATCGCCGTACTAAGGATGAAAATGGGAAGCTTATCGTTGGGAATAATTAACTTTATCGTGTCCTCAAAATTTTCAATAAGTATACTTGTTATAACCGTCAAAGCCGCAATTAATCCTGCTATCAAGCTTAAGTATTCCGGTGAACTACCCCTTCTTTTTATTACGGTATCGTCCACGGAACCTTCTTTTCCTTTTTGTGTTTGACTAAACCTGGAAACTAAATCACAGAACTCCGCCTTTTGCTCTGATGACAAAAACGTATTACCCATTATTTCCTTTATTAAATCATCACAAATATTCTCTATCGTATATAAATCATCTTTATAAACGTTATATTTCCTTGCCGTTGAGGTTAATAATGAGTTTATAACGTCGACTGAAGGGAACATCTTTTCCGTTATGACAGTCCTAATGGAGTAAAGTATCTCGTTATTTGCCTTTTCTATTCTTTGTCTGTATTCCTTTCGTTCTCTCTTACTAAAAATGTATCTTGTAATTAAAGTAACGATAATTCCACAAACTATTCCACCACCAATACCAACCACCCATGGATTTTGCATAAAACTCCACATGCAATTACCTCCAATTCAAATTTCTAGCTCTCTAAAGCGTTATCGACCCACTTCTTTTTCATCTTTTCACAATCATATACCTCCTCTACTAGAATTGCAGATAACATTTGGCATTGCCGACGTCGATCAGTCTTAGCGTGACGCGCTTGGCGAATCGATATAGCCGCCATCTACAGCTTGAGCGAAACTTCTGCATACTTTTGAAGAGGCTTTTACAATTGCGATCTCAGCCACAACAACACTCCGTTTCATTTTAAACCTTAATTAATAAATTATCTTCACATATCCAAACTCATCTTCCGAAATAATCATATCTGATATGTCTATCTCAGACTCAAGACAGAGTTTAATTCGGCCATTATTAATGGGGTAATTTAAATTTTTAAATTTAGTCCTGACGTCATCATCTCCTACCTTTAAAACCATTAGTTCCGGCAAGTAATTTTTTAAAAACCAAAAAGCCTCTTGTAAGGAAATATGGGGAATATACATTGTGGCAACAGTATTGTCAGTTTCTATCTCCGCCGCAAAAATATAAATTATTCCAGAAGGGTCATTATATAGATATTTTACCATATTATACTCCAAATAAATCTTTGCTTCTGGAGTAAACTCACCGAACCACTTGCTGAAATAGTCTTTATAAAAGTCTTTTATGGAAACCCTCGATAAGAACCCGCTGAAGACATATCCTTGTTGGCCATTATATTCTACCAAGTACCAAAATCCATGTAATCCTTCAGCTTTCATTGGTATATCGGTTTTTCTTAAAACCTTTACTTTTTCCCCAAATGGAATAAGCATAATTCTTTCCCCATTCGAATTTAGCCTTGATCGCATTTGAAGCCCGGAGGAGGCCATCACCGAGTAATATTCTTTCATCAAAATATCTTCTTTTGTCGCGTTTTCCTTCAATACATCCAAGAATGTTTTAACTATATTGCCTTTATTATCAATATATACTATTTCCTCAGGATGCCCACTATCTTCTAAACAGACAACAGCTATCCCTTGATTAAAATCTGAAGCTCCCCAAAATCTCGGTTCTATTACAAACTGGTTATCAGGATCAACATAACCAAACTTTCCATTTATCAAAACCGGCGCTAAGTTTTCAGTGTATGAACCAGTTTGTTCAACTGTATAAGTTTGCCTCGTATTTTCGTTATATAGTGTAACTTTATGTTTCACTTTAATAATTGGATCTCCATCCCCAACATCTTTTATACTTTCAAATTCACAATCAAAATTTTTAAAATCTTACCGCCTTCAATTTGAACATGATATCTGATCAAAGCATTCATGCTATATACACTCTTAAAGTAGCTCTTCTTTGTAAAAATGAAATTCAAAAGCTCGATAAATGAAAATATACGCGACCCAGACCATTATGAATAAAGCAACAGCTATTATAACACTTATAAGCAATCTTTTAATTATTTTTGCTATAATAAATCCCCCAGACAGATTCTTAAAATATACAAATAGTGTTCGCTTTTTAGACTTTGGATGTTACTTGGTTCCTTTAGTGTGTCACTATACACAATCGTTTGTTGACTTTTATTTCGTTACCATCCTTTATTTCCCTTTTATGTCAAATATAAACTATTCCCCCAAAAACAAGCAAAGCCCAGAGTTAGTATAAAAGCCATCGGCATTCCAAATGGTAAGTTGATTAAACAAAATAAAAACCTCCGCTGAAGAAATTCAGCAGAGGTTTTTTCAGATAACCGTTACAGTCTAACTATTCATTTCTCTTTGATCTCAATTATCCTTGCCATATTGGTTTTGGGGAGAACGATTGTCAGTTCGCCACTGCCTGGGTGCCACTGGAGATCACAGCCAAGACTGGCCGGGTAGCCACAGCGCACATCAACTTTTTTCCCCTTTAGATCGGTTAAAGGTAAACGGCAAGTTGAACGCGATCCTTCCAAACGCCAGACCGCAAGATAAGTAGTGGTACCGCACCTTAACCCCCAGCAGACCCAGGGATCCGAGAACGTTGGCAAGCCCAACGGCCAAACCGGTAGTCCGTCTTTGATCTTGGGGCGAATCGCTTTGTAATATTTGATTGCTTCTTTAACCATGGCTAAACGCTCGGGGGAAAGGTCCGTCAACTGTCCACTTAAATGAATCCGCATCAACAGGGCGTTAACCATGTTAAAAACAACTTCTTCAAGGTCCCCGTCGCGCAAGGGGTAAGCCCAAACCGCACATTGTTCCGGGGTCACTCCGGTGGCGCAGGCCGCGGCAATGACGGCTGTTTTGCGGTAATCCGTCTGGTCGCTACTGGATTGGATACTATGCCGGCTCAGCATCGCATAATCCATCCGCATCCCGCCACTACTGCAGTTTTCAATGACCAAATCCGGATATCTGCGAAATACACTGTCAAGCCAGTCTAAATAGGCACGGTTATGGGACAATAGTCTTGCAACCTGAAAAAAATTGTTTTTTTCGGGTTCTATAATTTTTCATTAAGAGATGTTTTCGGTCAGGGCCACCAACTCGCCAAGGGATTCCCGCTCGACCAGTTCGATGGGGAGGACGAATTGTCTCTGCTTTAAAGGTTCCCCTTTAAGTAACTGCAGAAGCATTTCAGCAGCTTTTTTCCCCATGTCAATGACAGGCCAGCGGATGGAGGCTAAGGGCGGAACAGTAAAGGCGGAGGCTTTTTCATCGTCAAAGCCGATTAAGCTGACATCCTCCGGTATTCTTAAACCGCGGTCATGCAAAGCACTGATCACGCCAACGGCCAAAAAGTCATTGTAAACAAAGATGCCTGTGGGAGGATGTTCAACCTGTTTCAACAGCTTAATTGTGGCTGCATAAGCTTCTTGTTGCGTCTCACCTCCTTCCACTGTATAGCGTTCATCATATTTTATATCAAAGTCTTGTAAGGCTTTCCGGTATCCTTCAAGACGTGCCATCGCGGCAAGGGTCGTTAACTTTCCACTGATATAGGCAATATGGCGATGCCCCCGTTTGGCCAAAGCCGCCGTTGCCAAATACGCCCCACCGAAACTGTCCACATCAACATAGGGAGTATTCAAGGCCGTAAAGGGCCGCCCCAAAGTTACAAAAGGATATTTCAGTTCCAGCAACACCTTGACAAAGGGGTCATCAAGCTGGGTTTGGGCCAGAATAAAACCATTGACGCCGCTCTTGATCAGTTCGGTGACCTTTTGCCGGGGATTGGTGTCGGTGTGGGTTGTGCTTAAAATGATCCGGTATTTTTCTTTTTCAAAGACTTGCTGGACCCCGGCGAGAAACTGGCCGAAGAAAGACGCTCCGTTCACGAATGTATCCGAGCTTTCCACGAGAAAAGCAATGGCTTTCCCGGTTTTAACGGAACTGATTTTACGCGCCGGCGGAACATAACCCAGCGTCGAAGCTATATCTTTAACTTTTTGACGAATCTCTTCATTCACCCCGGGATTACCGGACAAAACCCGGGAAACCGTACTGATCGAGACCTGGGCTTTTTCCGCAATATCGGAAATGGTAACTTTTTTTGAATGCGCCACCTATTTAGCTCCCTTCCTGCAAATACTCCTTTTTAGAATGAATTCTCTGCAAATTTTAAGTTACCTGCTTTAATCCTGAAAATTTTCAGCAATACTCCCATATTGATGCAACAAGTTTATATAATTACACGCAGACTAACCAAACAAAACCCGGACCTAGTTTCATAGCTCCGGGTTTTAAAATCATCCTTAACAGCTTTCATGATATCCGCGCAAGGAAACGCGGTCCCTAGTGACCAATTTCGTATAACACTTCGTTATCAAGCTACTCCAAATAGTTTCGCCGCATTATTGTATAAAATCGCTTCCCTTTCGGCTTCGGTCAGGTCCAGCCGGAGAAAGCGGGCAAGTTCATCCCGTTGGCTCCACATGGGATAATCCGAGCCAAACATAAACTTATCCACGCCGTGGCTGCGAATCATCTCTACCGCCGTAGTCGGATCAAGAAAGGCTAAGGAACTTGAAGTGTCCATGAAAATATTCCTACCCAGCAAGTACTTGCGGGAATCCTCCCACATCCTGTAACCTCCAAAATGGGCAGCGATAACAACCAGATCGGGGAACTTGTCAAGAACACGGGCAAGGCGAAGGGGGCTTGAAGAGTCCCGGTACGGGTCCCCCACATGGATTAGAAGGGGGAGCTTACCGGCGATGCCTTT
>JAAYMP010000232.1 GCA_012521315.1 Bacillota bacterium | reverse complement strand
GGCCGGGTCTGTCCCCAGGAAAACCAGTGCGAAAAGCAGTGCATTTTGGGGCGGAAGGGCGAGCCGGTGGCAATCGGTGCTTTAGAGCGGTACTGTGCCGATTGGGGCCGGGCCAACCAGGCCGTGGAACCGAGCTGTGAGCCGGCATGCGCCGTGAAAGGAAAAGTGGCGGTGGTCGGTTCCGGTCCGGCGGGACTGACGGCGGCGGCCGATTTAGCCTTGATGGGCTATAGAGTCACCCTTTTTGAATCGCTCCATGCCCCCGGCGGGGTTTTGCGGTACGGCATCCCCGAATTCAGGCTGCCGAAGGTCATTGTCGACTACGAAATAGGAAACCTGACGAAACTGGGGGTAGAGATTAAAACCAACGTTTTGGTCGGTAAGACGGTTACCATTGAAGAATTGTTTGCCGACGGATATAAAGCGGTGTTCATCGGAACAGGAGCCGGGCTTCCGTATTTCCTTGATGTTCCCGGCGAAAACTTGAACGGCGTCTATTCGGCCAATGAGTTTCTCACCCGGGTCAATTTGATGAAAGCCTATCTTTTCCCGGAGTACGACACCCCGGTCCGGATCGGAAAACAGGTGGCGGTGGTAGGAGCCGGGAACGTGGCGATGGATGCGGCCCGTACCGCTTTACGGCTCGGGGCGGAAAAGGTGAGCATTGTCTACCGGCGATCCCGTGCCGAGATGCCCGCCCGATTGGAAGAGATTGAAAACGCCGAAGAGGAAGGGGTCGAATTCCGGCTGCTCACCAACCCGGTGCGCCTGGAAGGGGATGAAAACGGCAATTTGACGACGATGGTCTGTCAAAAAATGACCCTCGGGGAACCGGACGCTTCCGGGCGCAGAAGGCCGGTTCCGATTCCCGGTTCGGAGGAGAAACTGCCCGTGGAGACGGTGGTCGTAGCCGTTGGCCAGGGTCCCAACCCCATTCTCTTGCAAGGGACCGCCGGTCTGCAGTTGAACAAACAGGGTTATATCGAGGCGGATCCGGAGACCTTGATGACCAGCATTCCGGGGGTCTTTGCCGGGGGCGATATTGTGACTGGTGCGGCGACTGTCATTGCGGCCATGGGGGCCGGAAAGAAGGCGGCCCGGGCCATCGACCAATACTTGACGGCAAAAAAGAATTAAGACCGGCAATACCGGAGAACGAAGCGATAATCAAAACAATAAAGCTCATGTGAAGAGTTCTTTTACGCGGATACGGTGAAAAAGGAACAAACCATGGTTTGTTCCTTTTTTCTTCCCTAAAACAGGTTATCTTCGTTGTTCCCCGTTAATTTTAACGCAAAGGAGGAAGAGGCTTATTCCGTCAGTGGAAGGTAAAGGTACCGGCAAGCCCAGATACTGTTGTTGCCGCCCGCATCAAAGCTGCTGACGGCATAACCGATCCGGTTATTGAAGAAGTCCTTGGCTTTCAGTTCTTGGTCGCGATAGGAGTTAACCGCCGGTGACACTTGCCGGTGCAAGACAAAACGACCGCTGCTGTTCGTCCGGTAGATGTTGTAACCGGCAAGGTCGGCCACGGCAACCGGATCCCAACAAAGCTCCGGTTGATTATCTATGAGGTTGACTTGGAAGTTCTTTGGCGTGGGGGGATTGGCGTCGATTCGTCCGGTCACGCATAAACTGGCGTCCGCGGTAATCACGATCTCAACCGTTTCTCCCGCTTCGATATTGAGCAAATGATAATGGCTTTTATATACGGGGTTGCTCTTGTTGGGGACGGCAATGAAGCTCTCATAGGTACCAGCTTTGATCAGGATTGCGTCCTTGTTGACCAGTTTGTTGCCGCTTAAAACCAGGTCAAAATCGGTTGTTTGGTCGGAGGCGGGATCTTCATGGACATAAAAACGGCCTTTCTCCACATTAAGACCGAGCGCGGCGAGGGCGGTGATGTCCAGGGCGACGTTCACCCAACCGGGGGCGGTTCCGATCACGAGGGTTGCCTCCACCGTCGCTCCCGGGGGGACGGCCAGTTCTTCCTCACCATAGAACTGCCACTTGTTTTCATTGTCGTAAGCAAAAACTTGGACTTTCCAGGTTCCCGGGTATAAAGACTCAATCGTGATCATTTCTCCTTCCCGGTAAGGATGAACTGCCTTTTGGATCTGTGCTTTGTTATTGGTGAGACGGATCACCAGTCGTTCAATCTCCACCGGCTGGCTCTGCGTTGACAGGTGTCCTTCTTCTGCGGGGGTCTCCGCCCGCCGGATTTGCAGGCACAGTCGGCCCAGATCTTGACCGGGCAGATATGGTTTGGGCAGGCAGCCGCCGAAGAAAAAGAGACCGGCAATGACCAGGAGCGCTGCCGCTCTATTTTTCAGGTTAGGCATAAAAATGGAAACACCTCCAAGAGTAGGAAATTATTTACATAAATATTTGACGGCATGGTATAAAAACCCTCTTTTTCTTTTGGTCCAAAGATAAATTGATCAAGGCCAGAAAAAAAACGGGGCCCCCAATTGGGGGTCCCGTCTTTTCAGGGGTGATGGTTATGTGGGTCCGCTGTTCTTCGTTTTGGTAAGCGGTTTAATATCCCATGTGGTCGACCAGGCCCAGGTAGATATAGTAGGCTTGCCGCCAGAGGTAGCCGGGATCGCGCAATTTCGCCTCTTCGGTCGGGTTGGTAATAAAAGAGGCTTCGGTGAGCACCGCCGGCATTCTTGTGTTCCGCAGGACATAATAATTGGCCGTATTGGCCCCGAGGTCCCGGAGGCCGGTCATTTGGAGCAAACGTTTTTGTACTTTATCCCGCAGATCGTGACTGGCGGCACTGCCATTCTTTGCCGAATAGACCGAGGTGCCGTTGTGGGCGGGATTGAGTGAACCGTTATGGTGAACGGAGACGAAACGATCGGCCCAAGCGGCATTGGCTTTTTGCACCCGGGCGGCCAATGAGACATAGGAATCGTCGGTCCTGGTCATGACGACCTGGGCTCCCCCGTACTCCACCAGACAATTACGGAGCGCTTTGGCTACCTGCAAGTTGATCTGTTTTTCGGTTAAGCCGTTAACCCCTACGGCACCCGGGTCCCAACCACCGTGACCGGCATCGACCACTACCTTAACCCCGGCGAGGGGCTTTCCGGCGGCGGCCACCGCGGTGGTGGTGACCAGAAAGACGGCCATGAGGATGAGCATGATGAAAGGTTTAGCCTTAAACAAAGAGGTCTCCTCCCTTTTCGTTCAACAACTAAAATATGGTGTTAAACCCGAGAAACAAACGGTTGTAACGGTAGAGGTCAACTTTATTCACATCCGCTTCAAACCCGGAATCAAAACCAAATTCGAGGTTGGTGGCGAGGGAAAAGGCTTTCCGGAGCCGGCCGGAGAAGGTTACCTGGGGTCCGGAGAAAGTTTGGTCCGGGGAGAGCAGGACACCGGCTTTGACCGTCGCCTCCCAATCATTGGCCAGTTGGTGCTGGAAGCCACCGCCGATCCCGTAAGAGTTGTTGGCGTAGATCTCGCCTTTTTCGAGGAAACTGTCGTTGAGGACCGAAGAGATGGGGGCAAACCCTTTCTCGAAATACCAAGCGTTTAGGGTATAAGTGGTGGCCGCAATCTTCTTGTTCCAGGTGACCAAGCCGCCGTAGGCGCCATCATGCTTGTAACTTTGGAAGCTGTCTTTTCCCGGTTTATACCAGGCCGCTTCGCTTTGGAGGGACCCGCCGGCCACATTGGTAATGAAGTCGACGCCAACCGCCGTTTCACTAAGGTCGCCACTGGGGGTGGTTACCAAAGTCATACCTAGCATATAGCCGGGTTTCGGGAGGGCAACCCGCAGCCCAAACTGATCGTCGCTGGTAATTTCGAGCAGTTCTTCTTCAATACTGTTTGGATTCAGGAAGAGCCGGGAATAAAAGCCGCCAAAATAAAGGTCGGTGTTACCGCTTTGCACAGCGAAGCCTTGAAGCGGTGCCGCCGAATGGTCGGCGATCAAGCCAAGCGGGTCAAGGGTAAAATAGAATTTCCCCAGATCGACCAACAGTTGGGGCGAGCGATAACGAACCGCCGCTTCGCTGAGATAAAGATGGTTGAGATAACCATAATTATCGTAGTAGGAAAGCATAAGATAAAAATAGAAATTACGGTCGATCTGCGCGTCCAGATAGAGATTGAGATAGTTTTTTAAATCAGGAGTACGGTACTCTTCAACGGTCCGTTGCTTATAATCGGCGAGCAAGCTGAAGTCGCCCCCAAGTTGGAGATGGCCCCAGCGGCTTTCCAAATTGGAGAGGCGTTTCGCAATATTGTCGGTGGCTCCGTGGGCGGGGTTTGCCCACAAAACACCGATTAAAGCAAGGATGACGAAGAAATGAAGGCAGCGAAGGGGCAATTTATTTTTGGTCTGGCGTTGCAATGAAGATTCCTCCGTTTCTTTCCGCAAATTTTAAAGTTTGGCCGCGTGTCCTTTCCCATTTGCTCTTTAATTTTCTCGCTCTAAATAATAATCCCTGCTCAAGGCAGGAATGGAATTTATGGTAACAATACTCAGGCCCGAAAGGCCGCCTTTTAAGCATAAACGGCGCCATAATATTTAGGATTAGGGGGGCGTAGGCGCCCCGCTAATCCTATTTTTGGCCGGCCAAAAACTGCTCGGCTTTTTCGATCAGGCCGCGCACGATAAGGCCAGCTTCCCGGGTAGTGAGATTGCTGTAGTCGTAACGGTCGCCGTTTTTCTGAATCCGGTCCGCAAAACCAAGTTCTTTGGCAATTTCGTATTTGACCGCATCAGAGACGATACTACGACGCGCCACAGCTCCACCTCCCAAGGATAGTTTTTACCGCTTGCCGCTGGAAAACACGTGTCAAAAAAAAGATGCATACTAAAGCAGGCATTCAAGTACAATATAAGCGAGGAGGGAACAACAAGATGGGCAGAGACGACCGCCAACCGCTTAGTCTTTCCGAAAGGGCGGATAACGCGGAAGAGAGTGTGAAATGTCCTTCATGCGGCACTATGATTCTTTTGGGTTATGATGAAGAAGACGAAGTGGTGATTTGCCCCGTCTGCGAGGAGCAGATTGCCACTGTGGGCGAACACCAATTATATTCTTCCAATGAAGATTATTAGCCTTGCTTGAACCCGGAAAACCGGGTTTTCTTTTTTTTTCAGTCAAGAGGCCCGGTTTTCCGTAAAGGAATGGTGGAAGGGCCGCTCAATGATTAAACTTAACAAAAATGGATAAAATAAGTAATGGAAAGGATTGGTACGGTTCAGTTTATCCCCGGTTTAAAACAGAAAGGTCCGGGCTTTTTCCGAAAAGAACTATTGTTTTATTTAGTCGATCGTCATAGAATAGAAAATGTGGAAAAAAAGAGGATTGGCCGAGAAGGGACGGATCAGGTTGAAACCAGGAGACCATCTGTATTTTATCGGAATTGGCGGCGCACGCCTGAGCGCCTTAGCCAAGATCATGCTGGAAAGCGGATACAAGGTAACCGGTTCGGACCGGTTGTCCAGCCGTAGTACCAAAGAATTGGAAGCCAAAGGGATTAAAGTCAACTACGGGCATCAAGCCGAAAGAATAACCGATGCGATCGATGCGGTGATCTATACCAATGCCGTCGGGGAGGAAAACCCGGAATTGCTGGCGGCCAGAGCCAAAGGTCTTCCCCTCTATGAGGGTGCTGAGCTTCTCGGTCTTTTGATGAAAGAAAAAGGGAAGGGGATTGCCGTTGCCGGCACGCACGGGAAAACCACAACAACCGCGATGATCGCCTTGCTCCTCATGAAAGGGGGGAAAGATCCCACGGTGGAAGTAGGCGGGGAGATGAACGAGTTGCCCGGAAACCACCGGACCGGGAAAAGCCCCTACTTTGTCGTGGAAGCCTGTGAGTTTCGCCGTTCCTTCCTTTATCTTTCCCCCAAGATTGCCGTTGTCACCAATGTCGACTGGGACCATCCCGACTGTTTTCCCACGAGCGGTGCGGTGGTGGCTACTTTTAAAGAATTCATTGCGCTGGTGCCGCCGGAGGGAAAGATCGTCCTCTGGCAGGAGGATCCGAATCGCGAGGAATTGCGCAAAGCGGCCAAGGCTCCGGTTTTGACGTTTGGGCTATCCCCGGAAGCCGAATGGTACTGCACCGGGATTGAAACGGTCCCGCCGATGGGGATCAAGGGTAAACTATATCACCAAGGGGACTATTGTGGTGATTTAGTTTTAAAAATCCCCGGCGAGCACAATATCCGGAATGCGCTGGCCGCGTTGATCGTGGCGTTGGAAGCCGGTGTGCCGCTGGCCGAATGTCTTAAATATCTCCAGACGTTTACCGGGGTGCGCCGCCGTTTTGAATTAAAAGGGGAAGCCGGTGGGGTGGTGGTGGTCGATGATTACGCCCATCACCCGGTCGCGATCCGTCAAACCCTGTCGACCGCCAAAAAACAGCACCCCGGCCGGGTCTGGTGTGTCTTTCAACCCCACCTTTACAGCCGGACAAAATACCTTCTTTTCCAGTTCGCCCAGGCCTTTGGCGACGCGGATGTTCTGGTCTTAGCCGATATCTATGCCGCCCGTGAGGTTGACCGGGGTGAGGTTTCCAGCCGGCAGTTGGTTGACGAAACCCGTAAATACCATTCCGATGTCCGGTACCTCGGTACCATGGAGGAGATTAAAGCACATCTTTTAAGGGAGACGAAGCCGGGGGATTTGGTGCTGACCATGGGAGCGGGGGACATCTTTAAGGTTGGTGAAGAATTTTTGCGGGCGCAAGGGGAGATGTGACATATTTAAGACCAAGTAAAAAAGGAGTTTTGGCAAAGGAGTCCCAACGTTCTCTGGAGAAATTATTCCAGGGAATTTTTCTATGCCAAGCGGCCAAGCCGAAAAGGAGAGTATTGATGCCCAAAATCGCCCTTGCCCGTTGTGATTGTTACGAGCGGAGCGCAGTGGAAAGTGCGGTCCGTAAAAGCCTGTCGGAACTTGGTGGTATCGCGCGCTATGTTCGTCCCGGCCAAAAGGTGTTGGTCAAACCCAATCTGTTAGCGGCGGAACCGCCCGAACGGGGGGTTGTCACCCACCCGGAGGTTGTCCGGGCGGTACTTAAGGAGCTTTTGGCCATTGGGGTGAAACCGCTCGTTGGCGACAGCCCCGGCCTGGGGAGTTTGGCGCGGGTGGCGCAAAAGACCGGCCTAACCCAAGTCTGTCTGGAACTGGGTGTACCGCTCGGTGTCTTTACCCGTGAAATCGAGGTGAAGGCGCCCCACGGGATGATTTTAAAGACCTTCCCCCTGGTCGAAGAGGTTACCCAAGTCGATGCGGTCATTAACCTGCCGCGGGTCAAAACCCACGGGTTGACCCGCTTGACGGGGGCGGTGAAAAACCTCTTTGGCTGCGTGGCCGGACTGCGCAAGGGCGAGCTGCATTTTCGCCTGCAGCACGCCGACGTTTTCCATGATATGCTGATTGATCTGGCCTTGACCATCAAACCGGTTTTGAACATCGTGGACGGGATTATGGCGATGGAAGGCGCCGGACCGCGCAACGGAAGCTTGCGTTTTATGGGTTTAATCATCGCGGGGACCGATCCATTTGCCGTCGATGCTACCATCGCCCGGCTGGTTGGGCTTGAACCCGCCGCTGTTCCGCTCTTGGCGCTGGCCGCACAAAGAGGGCTGTCCGGTCTCAAGGACAATGAGGTGGAGATCCTGGGGGAAGCTTTGGCGGAGTTTATCATTCCTGATTTTAAAGTACCACCGGCCTCGATACGGATTGGTTTTCGGGTTCCCAGGGTGGTGAACAGTTTTTTCCGCCGCTACGTGTCACCTTTCCCGGTGGTTAAGAATAGTTGCCGGAAATGCGGAGTTTGTCTTGAGGCTTGTCCGGCCCGCCTGATCACTTTTGGCCGGGACAAAGTAGTGATTGATGACCGCCGTTGTCTTCGTTGTTATTGTTGTCATGAGTTCTGCCCGCATAATGCCATTGAATTAAAAACCCCTTTTTTGGGGCGTTTTCTCTAAAGGCTTTTTAATAAACGAGCAAGCCGGAGAAAGGTCTTTTTTTCTTTCTTCGCGAGGGCTTCGTCGATCTGGGCCAGCAGTTTAGTTCTTTGTTCTTCGTTTTCGGCTTCGATTAAGACGAGTTTGAGTTCCAGGTCCATTTGGAGACTGTCCACTTTTTCCGGTTCGACTGGGAGCGGGGGATCTTCGAGCACGTCATAGAAAAAGGGACAGCGATCCCGTTCGGGGAAATAGCAAGTTAAATAAAGACAGTCGTCGCCCATGTTTGTTAAGTATTGAAGTACATCTTCCGGATCGGTCAGGACCAGGTTGTAAGTGAGAAGCACCGCCGGGGGCATCCCCGTCCCGAGACTTGAGACCACCAGGAGGGGGCGGAAGGCCGATCCCTGACGCACGATTCGAAGCCGTTCTAAGGTGCTTTCCTCTTTGAGCAGTGCTAAAAGGATGCGCCGGGGAACTTCACCTCTTAATTCGCAATTGGTGAGGAACCATTGGATAAAAGCTTTCTTGGCCAGGGGACTGACCAGTGGTTGCTTCAAGGCAGGCACCTCCCTCATTATATTAATATTAATATTACGGTCGATCCGGAGTGATGAATCGTATTTCCGCCTTTTCCCTTTACTTTAAATTTCGGCTTAAACTGGCCGGTTGTATATACCGTTACGGTGTTTTTCATTTTTAATCTTTTTCAATAAATGGTGGAGGCAGGGGAAGAAACTGAGGAGATTTTTTTCTACACCGGTACCCGCCGTTTTAGTCAGCGCATGCCTTTTAGGGGAAAAATGTCGATATAACGGAAAAGGCTATACTTTACCCTCCTTGGGCGAAGCCCTCAAGGGTTATCTGGTTGTGCCGGTTTGCCCCGAGGTCATGGGGGGATTGCCCGTTCCGCGGCCTCCGTGCGAGCTGAAAGGGGGCGACGGGGAACTGGTCTGGCAAGGACAGGCTGGTGTTTTTACCGAAGATGGCCGGGACGTGACGCCGGCTTTCCGGGAAGGGGCTAGTAAAGCACTGGAATTGGCGCAGAGATACGGCGTGGAAATTGCCGTTTTAAAAGACCACAGTCCTTCTTGCGGTTGTAACAAGATCTATGACGGTAACTTTCGACGCCGCTTGGTCCCCGGCGCGGGAGTAACAGCCGCTTTACTAAAGAAACACGGGATTCAGGTCATCACCGAAACGGACTGGTCCGCACAAAGGAGGGGCAACGATGTCGAATAAACTCCGCTGGTTAAAGATCTCCGGGCCATTGTTGGCCGTTGTCCTCTTTTTCCTGACGATCAATAGTTTTTTCCGGGAAAATAAAAATTTGTTGGTGGAAAAAAATGTCTGGCAGGAAAAGGCAATGGCCCTCGAAGATAGTTATCGGCAATTACAGGAGGAAAACAGGGAACTACAGCATATTTTGGACCAAGGAAGACCAGGGTTGATCATAACGGCGCTCCAATTTGAACCGGTTGTTTTCCATACGCCAAACCGTCTAGCTTATCAGTTGTCAATTACGGTGGCAAATCGTTCCAGCGGGGCCATACCGGCGGGCAGCGGTGAAATGTTCTTTGCCTTGCGACCGCCGGGAGCCGACGCTTTTCACCGGACCTCTTGGCAACGGTTTCAACTGCCGCCATTCCAGCCGGGAGAGGAAAAAACATTACCGCTCACAGGGGAGCTTCCCGCATCTTTCCGGGAAGAACTGTTAATGGTGATCAGTCTGAACCGGCAACCGGGCGTAGCCAAAGTGGAAATCCAGTTGCCGGAGGCTAGGCCAGTAGATGTTACGCAGTAAGATGAGGAAGAGGGTGTTTTTGGATGAAGAGGCAGGATAAAGACCATTATTATTTGGAAATTGCGGCCACGGTCGCGAAACGTTCAACTTGCCTGCGCCGGCACTTTGGGGCGATTATTGTCAAGGCTGACCAGATTATCAGTACGGGGTATGTCGGTGCGCCCCGGGGCAGTATTAACTGTATTGACCTGAATGATTGCCCGCGGGAGAAAGCCGGGATCCCCTCTGGTGAAAGGTATGAACTCTGCCGTTCGGTCCATGCGGAGATGAACGCCATTATCCACGCCGCCCGGACGGATATGCTGGGATCAACCCTCTATTTGGCTTGCCTGTCACCAAAGACCGGAGAACGCGTCACCGGCGTACGCCCATGTAAAATGTGTACGAGGATGATCATCAATGCCGGAATTGAGTGGGTGGTTACGGATGCCCCCGACGGTGGGGTGTGCCGTTATGCGGTTCAGGATTGGGTGAAAGCGGACCGGGGGGAATGGAGCAAAGAAAACATAAGCGGCTATTAAACCGCCTGGAGTAAACCGCAAAGATCCAAAGTCCTTATATTCCACTTATTATGTTTAGGCCTCTTGGCGATGAGCAAGTCTAATCTTAGCTGTCGGGAGCAGAGATTCTGCTTGCTGGTTCGCCAGTAAACGGCAAGTTTGGAATGATTTACGGAAGGAGTGCGATTTGGTTGGCTTATCGGATAACCCTGATCCCGGGGGATGGAACCGGCCCGGAGCTTACCGCCGCGACGAAAAGGGTGATTGAAGCAACGGGTGTGAAGATCGAATGGGAACTGCAACCGGCGGGCCTTGACGTGCTGGCCGAAAAAGGAACACCGTTGCCGGATGAGGTGTTGGCATCCATCCGCCGGAACAAGGTGGCTTTGAAAGGGCCGATTACCACGCCGATTGGGACCGGTTTCCGCAGTGTGAACGTGGCCTTACGGCAGACTTTGAACCTATATGCCTGTGTGCGGCCGTGTAAAACCTACCCGGGAGTTCGTTCGCGTTACAGCAATGTGGACCTGGTTCTAATCCGGGAGAATACCGAAGACCTTTATGCGGGCGTGGAGTTTGACACCGGGTCCCCGGAAGCCAAAAAGATCATCGAGCTGGCGCCGCCGGGCAAGATCGACCCCGCGGCGGCGATTTCGGTCAAACCAATCTCCCGCACGGGGAGCGAACGGATCATTCGCTTTGCCTTCGAATACGCGCGGCGTAATGGCCGCCGCAAAGTGACGGCGGTAGCCAAAGCCAATATTATGAAGTATACCGACGGCCTTTTTTACCGGGTCGGGCGGGAGGTTGCCGCCGAGTACGAAGGGATCATCGAATACAATGAGGTCCTGGTGGATGCCCTCTGCATGCAACTGGTACAACGACCGGAGAATTTTGATGTCTTAGTCCTGCCCAATCTCTACGGGGATATTGTCTCGGATCTCTGCGCCGGGCTGGTCGGCGGTTTGGGGGTGGCCCCGGGCGCGAACATCGGAACAGAAGCGGCGCTCTTTGAGCCAACCCACGGATCGGCGCCCAAATACAAGGGTCAGAACAAGGTGAACCCGTGTGCCATGATCCTGTCCGGCGTCCTGATGCTCCGTCATCTGGGGGAGAATGACGCAGCCGACCGTTTGGAACAGGCCGTGGCCGCGGTGATCCGCGAGGGAAAGAAGGTCACGTATGATCTGAAGGCGGACCGGAACGACCCGACCGCGGTTGGCACCAGTGAGATGGCCGAGGCGATCATCGCGAAGTTAAACGGGGACTAGATCGGGTCGTCGCCTGCGCCGGTCCGCCCCAATAGTAACCAATTTCAGATGAAGAAGAACCGCCTTTTTGTGGGCGGTTTTTCTGGTATGTATTGAAACGATCAATGACAAATTGCTTAGTCCTTTTCCGGCGGCGGAGCAAAGGGCCAGTGCGGTTAAGGCAACTCAAAAAAGGGGTATTGCATCCGCTTGATCCCACCCGGCCAGCCGGTGAGGATCTCTTCCGTATCGGCCCAAACTTCCCGGAACTTCTCCGGAAGTTGGGGGGAGAAAGGGGAAATGGTCCCAGTCTCCGTCCGCTCCGGCGGCTGGACAACCATAATCCTGTAACCCCACCGGTCCCGGTTAACCCAAAGGGGGGAACAGGCCAGTAATTCCATTTCCAGGCCGGGCGGCCAGAGTTTTTTGCGGACGTGAAGGGTGAGCATTAATCCGCAGTCGCTATAGCGCCAACGCTGGTTGGAGAGGAAATTCCCCAGGGAATAGGCGATCAGACATGTTTTCGGCTGATTGGTGAAAGGGTCGATGGTCACCACTTTTTCCAGCGGCCTGATGACATGGGGATGGCTGCCCAGAAGCACATCCACTCCCAGGGCACAGAGGCGGCGGCAGAGCTTCTGGTCCGCCGCAGATGGATAGCGGACATACTCCGCGCCGTAATGGAGGGCCATAATGATCCCGTCTACCCCGGCAGCTTTCAGTTCTCGGATCTGCGCTCCGATTTGCGCGAAATCCAAGGTGTTGAGGGCCCAACGCCGATCGGGAGGAGCGGAAAGACCATTGGTGATGGTGGTATAAGAGAGGAAAGCCAGCTTGATTCCGTTGACATTTACGATGTGGTAAGGTTTGTCATTCCTGTTTTTTCTGGTCCCGGTGGCGGCAAGGCCGGCGGCGGCCAAGTGGTCAAGGGTCTGTCCAATTCCGTCGAACCCATGGTCCAAAGAATGATTGTGGGCGGTAAAGACCAGATCAAATCCGGCCCACCGCAAGGCTTCCGCCAGTTGGTAAGGGGTCTTGAACCGGGGATAGCCGGATAACTTGTCATCTTCTGCGGTCAGCGTTGTTTCTAAAACGCCAACCGTCAAATCGGCGGCTTCTAAAAAAGACTGCAGGGGGGCAAAAACCGGCCGGAAATCATAGCTTTCCTCTTCCGGTAAAAAGGCGGAGTTAACGACCGGCATATGCATGACCAGATCGCCAACGGCGGTCAGCGTGAGGCCGGGCGCCGCCACTACCTGGTCAGTGTCGGCGGTGAGTTGAAGCCCAGCAGTTAGATTAAGGACAAAAAAAAAAGCGAAAGCAGGAAGTAAAAAGAAAAGTATGTTGCTGGGAACCGGCGGTCGCAACTTGTCCATCCCTCCCGTTCAGGAGCCCAACAAACACACCGGGTCAACCAGCGGCCAAAAATTGTCATTATTGGCGCAAAAAGTCCTGACCATGTGTGTACCATCTAATTCGCTTTGACATAATCTTTTCCCTTTTTTGACCGGTTGAAATCCGTCCGCAGAAGAGGGCTTGGCCGAGGGGTAGCGAAATTAATAAAGGTCGAAATATCATGGTTGCGGAGGTGGAAGCGTGCATCCCTTACACCAAAAAATTGTTGCCGAAAACCACCGGCGGGAAGAATGTTTTCTTTCGCCCTATGCTTGCCCCAGCCGACTGGGGGTCCGCTTTAACCCGGAAGCGGAGAAGGTACCCGATGATGAGAATATCCGTCCGGCTTTTTTCCATGACACCGACAAAATCATTCATTCGCTGGCTTATACCCGTTATATCGATAAAACCCAAGTCTTTGCCTTATTTGATAATGACCATATTACCCACCGGGTTTTACATGTCCAGTTTGTCTCGAAGATTGCGCGGGTGATCGGCCGTTGCCTGCGTTTGAACGAAGATTTGATCGAAGCGATCGCCCTTGGTCACGATCTGGGGCATACGCCTTACGGCCACGACGGAGAGCGTTTCCTCAATCAACTCTGCGTCGAGGCGGGGGTCGGATATTTCTGCCATAACGCCCAGAGTGTCCGCTTTCTGATGGAACTGGAGCATGGCGGGTTGGGGTTAAACCTGACGCTTCAGGTCTTGGACGGGATCTTGGCCCATAACGGCGAGATGCTAAACGAGCATCTCGTTCCGGTGCCTGGAAAGACCAAGGAACAGTTTCTCCAAGAATACGAAGGCTGTTTTCGGATTGCCGGTAACAGTAAGCGGATCTACCCCATGACCTTGGAAGGATGTCTGGTCCGGATCTGTGACATCATTGCCTATATTGGCCGTGATATTGAAGATGCCATTACGGTGGGTTTGATCAAACGGACGGACCTCCCTCCGGGCATTGTCCGCGTCCTTGGTGACCGTAATGACCGGATCATCAATACCTTGGCCTTAGATGTGATCGAACAGAGCTACGGGCAGAATTACATCGGGTTCAGCAAAGAAATTTACCAAGCCCTGCAGGATTTGAAAGCCTTTAATTATGAGCACATCTATTTCCATCCGCTGGTGAAAGGTCAGGACCGGAAGATTCAAGGTTTATTCCAATCCCTTTTCCGCCGATATGTGCAGGATATCGAGGAGCAAAACCTTTCCTCGCCGGTTTATCGCCATTTTCTGGAGAACATGAACGCGGAATATCGCCAAAAGACTCCTCCGGCCCGGATCGCCGCCGATTTCATTGCCGCCATGACCGACGATTTTTTCAATCAACAGTTTAAAGACCTCTTTTTCCCGACCAGGTTCGGCTTGAAGATCCACGACCAAAGGCGGGAGTAGTCTTGACGAACAAATGTTTGCTGTGGCAGAATTAGAATGAGGTTGCCAAAGGGGAGGGGTGGCGGTGAGCGGGAGAAAGGAACGGAGGATTATCCATCTGGATATGGACGCTTTTTTTGCCGCCATCGAACAGTTGGATAATCTGGCCTACCGCGGCAAGCCGGTGATTGTGGGCGGCTTACCCCACGAACGGGGTGTGGTTTCCACTTGTTCCTACGAAGCCCGGAAATACGGGGTTCGTTCGGCCATGCCTTTACGGGAGGCGGCGCGTCGCTGCCCCCACGGGATCTTCGTTCCGGGGCGGATGCAAAGATACTGGGAGGTTTCCGCGGCCATTATGAAACTGCTTCGGGAATACACCCCCATGGTCGAGCCCCTTTCCTGTGACGAAGCATTCCTTGACGTTACCGGTTCAGAGCAGTTGTTTGGCCCCGCGGAGGCGATTGCCCGGCAGATCGTCGACCGGATTGCCGCCGAACTTCAGCTGTCCGCTTCGGTTGGCGTTGCCCCCAATAAATTTTTGGCCAAATTGGCGTCGGATCTGGAAAAGCCTGGGGGGTTTGTGGTCGTCAGGGAGGAAGACGCCCTTTCCTTTCTTGCCCCGCTGCCCATCGCCCGGATCTGGGGGGTGGGACCGAAAACCACCGCCCAATTACAAAAGATGGGCCTGAAGACCATCGGCGATCTGCAGGCGCTCACCCTGACTTATCTCCGGGACAGCCTGGGGGATCTCGGAATTCATCTCTATTGGTTAGCCCGCGGGATTGATGACCGTCCGGTGGAAACGGGTACGGTCGTAAAAAGTATCGGCCATGAGACCACCTTTCAAGAAGATACGGACGACCGGGAATTCCTCGCGGAGATCCTTTGGCACCTTTCCGAAAAGGTCGCCCGGCGTCTCCGCCGCAAAGGTCTGGTGGGAAAGGTGATCACCATTAAACTGCGGGATCAAGATTTTCAGACGATCACCCGGCGGACCACCCTGTACCAAGCGACCGATTTTGAAGAAGTAATCTACCAAACCGCCCTTCAACTTGCGGAGGCAAACGCGTGGGGGGCGAAACCCCTGCGCCTGATCGGGGTGAGCGTCTCCGCTTTACAAGCCCGTGAAAACAGCCAGGCACCGCTGTTTGCCGAGTCCGCCGAGACGGATCTCCGCGCTTTACACCAGACCCTCGACCGGATTCGGGAGCGCTTCGGGGAAGATGCGATCACCCGGGCGCGCTTTTTGAAATAAGTACGGTACTGCCTTGTTCCGTTGGGATTTAAGAATAAACATCCCGCTCTTGGGGAGGATAACTAGTTAGGATACGAATCCAACCCGGGGGCGAGGTGGCCGAACTGAAGCGGGCAAGGCTAATTCTCTTTTTCTGTCTTTTGTTGTTCATTGGTCAAGGAGGAACCGCCGCAGCCAATAACGGCTGGACGATCCGGATCAACATCCCGGCGAGCACCTTGGAACTGCTCCGCGCCGGCCAAGTGTGGTACCGGTTCCCGGTTGCCTTTGGCAAAGCCTCCACCCCGACGCCGCTCGGCCGTTTTGTCATTGAGGTGATTATCGAAAACCCTACCTGGTACCCGGCGGGCCGCTCCCCGATCCCACCGGGGGTAAATAATCCGCTGGGCCGCTACTGGTTGGGTTTAAGCCTTAAAGGTTACGGGATCCATGGGAATAATGATCCGCTCTCCATCGGTAATCCCATCTCCAACGGCTGTATCCGGATGCACAACCGGGATGTGGAGTTTTTGGCGGGGTTGGTGCGGGTCGGAACCCCGGTGGAGATTGTCTACCAGACCGTACAACTCGAAACCGCCGGTGACAAAGTCTGGTTAACCCTTTACCCTGATTATTACCAACGGTTTAACCGGGTCCAGGATGAGATCTTAACCCTCATCGAACCGCAGGTTTTACCGTATCCGGTCCATTGGGATGGCCTGTGGTGGTTACTCGAAGACGACCGGCCGCAAGTGATCGAACTTCCCCGCCAACTCCACTTGGTGCTGGACGGGACAGCTTACCCGGAAACCGCTTTTTTCTGGGGCAACTGGGCTTTCCTCCCGGCCACGCTCTCCGGGTTGTGGGGAGAAGCGAGCGCCACGCCCTATATCGAACTGGTAGAATTTATGCGAACCCGGGCGGGGCAAGTCTACGCCGTCTTCGACCAGCAAAAAAAGGTGATTCACCTTCACACGTTGCGCATTTATTATCAGGGCCGTTTGTTTGGCCAGCGCGGCTGGTTTCGTGATGAACCCTATATCCCCCGTGCATTGACGGAACTTTTGACGAAGGAATACGGACCCCCGGACCGCACGGAGCTCTTACGGGCAAACGGTGAAGAAGAAGACCGGTGGATCCCGTTGTCAACGCTCATGACCTGCTGGCCGGAGTTGGAAGTGAACTTCGATGCAGAAGAGTGGGTGCTTACGCTTGGGCTTTAAGTAAAAAAACCGCCTCCTTCAGCGGGGCGGTTTCAGTCTGCTTTTAACCCAGGATCTTTTCCAAAGCCTTGGCGGTCAGTTCAATCCGGGCAAACTCTTTAATCCGTTCCCAATCCCGCGCCAAGATGGCACCACTTAGATCTTTGGTGATCCCCAGATAACCGGAGAGGGCGCCGGCAAGCCGGTCACGACTGACGGAATCAAGGTATGACCAGTCTTGAACGAGGATGGCTTCGGCTTCTTCCGCCGTCAGGCCAATCTTGAGTAACTGGTTATAGAGCTCTCCTTTGATCCCTTCTTTGACGGTATCCCAGTTACCGGATAAGATGGCCGCAATCTGTTCCGTGGTGAGGCGTCCTTTGACCATGGCGCTTATCCGGCTTAAGAGGTCTGTTTTATTTACTTCGCCGAAGGCCTTCACCAAAGCCGGTTCGTCATTGCGGTTGTAATAGATGGTAATCTGGTCATCCTTGGTTAAGGTCTCGAGGTTCGTGGTGATGTTGTTTCGTAAGACCACGGCTTCCGGGGGGATGACCGCGATTTCAATCTTCCCGTCGCCCTCACCCTCCGGGCGGACGGTGATCAGATTTGTGCCG